>JAYVZR010000061.1:0-17065 GCA_043783135.1 Ferruginibacter sp.
TGTAAATGCAATCCCACAGATAATGGACATAAAATTGACACTATAGTAATGTGGACACTTATTCCAAAAGACAACGGCATCGAATTGAATTTGCTCCAAACTGGATTTAAAGAAAAAGAAAACCACATGTTCTATATGGCTATGAATGATGGCTGGACAAAACAGGCAGAAAAATTTTTGCAAACTTTAAACAGCAATTTAAAATGAGACAACAAACATTCGACGCTTTTCAAGTAATTGCAGACCCAAGCAGGCGACAAATTTTAACCTTGCTTTCAAAGAACAGCCTGACTATAAATTCATTGGCGGAAAACTTTGATATGAGCCGACCTGCCGTTTCAAAACACATTAAAATTCTTTGCGGTGCAGGATTTATCTCCATTCAGGACATTGGCAGAGAAAGATATTGCCTGCTCAAGCAAGATGGATTTAATGAATTACAGGATTGGATAAACTACTTTGATAAATTTTGGATAGCAAAACTCAACAAATTACAAGTCATTTTAAACAACAAATCCAAACAAAAATAATTCACAAATTAAAAATTAAAAATTAAAAAAAATGGAAACGAAAAATTTTCACAGAACAATCACAGTAAATGCTTCCGCAGAAGAAGTTATGAAAAAAATTAACCAAGTAAATCTTTGGTGGGCAAAGAAAGTCAAAGGCGACAAAGAAAAGCTAAAGGACAAATTCACTGTTGATTTTGGCGAAACCTATGTTGACTTTCAAATCAGCGAATTAGTGCCAAACAAAAAAGTAATTTGGAAAGTAACCGACTGCAATTTGCATTGGATTAAAGCCAAAAAAGAATGGAACGGCACGGAAGTAGTTTTTGAGATTTCCAAAAAAGGAAATACCACCCAAATTGATTTCACTCATATTGGTTTAGTGCCAGGTGTTGAATGTTACAATGATTGCGAAGCGGGCTGGAATGGTCATATTACAAATAGTTTGGCAAAGCTTATCAATGAAGGTAAGGGAATGCCTGAATAATCTTCACAAAAAATAATTTGTAAAAATCAAAAACAAAAAATCAAATGGAAAATCAAAATTTTACTACTACCATTTTGGTACAGCAATCACCAGCCGAAGTTTTTAAAGCCATAAATAATCCTAGAGCCTGGTGGAGCGAAGACATTGAAGGCAATACTGATAAACTCAATAATGAGTGGGACTATCATTTCGGAGATAATCATCGCAGCAAAATGAAAACAACTGAAATGATTCCTGACAAAAAAGTAGAGTGGTTGGTTGAGGACAACTATTTTAAATTTACTAAGGATTCAACTGAATGGACTGGCAATAAAATTACTTTTGAAATTACCAAACAAGGTAATAAAACGCAGCTGGTTTTCACTCAAATTGGATTAGTTCCAACCTATGAGTGTTACAATGTATGCCGTGATGCATGGACAGGATTTATTCAAAAAAGTTTACAAAGTTTAATAGCCACTGGCAAAGGGAAACTCACATGGTATCTGGAAAAGCAGTAACCATTTGCTCCTCTTAGGCGGACAGGCAAATCAATAAAATACAAACAATTTTAAACAACAAATCATCAAAAATGAAAGCAATACTAATTGGAGAACCCTCAGGAGCATCAATGGAAACAATCATGTCCGTTTATCCGAGACATAAAGCGAAAGTTGATAAATACATTGCCAAAGCTGAGGTTATTAGAATTGGTCCATTTGCCGACATGGGAAACATGGCACTATTCAAAACATGTGCAGCAGCCGATAAATTTGTAACCGAAGACCCTTTTATACTTGAAGGACTTGTAAAATCATTTGTTATTCGGGATTGAAATGACACTATGACCCGTCCTAAAAAAAGTTGTCTGGTTATTAATATAAATCCTGCATTTGGTTTACTAAGATAAATCATCCTGAATAAGGTTGATTAAAAAGTTATTGCATGTGCGCTGGCAAAAAAATATTTTCATTGCCCCTACAGCTAAAGGAAATATTTTTTGTGGGCTGGCTGTTTAGGGTGCTTGCATCTGTTCCTCCTTTTTTTTTGGTGCATAATGGTAGTTTTTCCAACGTCTGATTTGTGGTCCTTTTTGCTGGTGCACTGCATCAGGTGTTTGGTAGTTAAGGCTGCTGTGCCGGCGTTTCTAATTGTAAATGGTAATAGCTCTGGCAATGCTAATAGAGGCCCCTGACGATATCCTCATAACTGCTGCTGATAAGTTCTGTTTTTAAGATGCCATTTACCCTTTCTGCAATGGCATTTTCCAAGGGGTCACCACTTTGGGTCATGCTGATCATTGCATGGTATTTTTGCAGTAACGCTAATTACTTCAAAAAGTCTGTTAAAAATTGCTACCCAATTCATTTTCTTTGTCGTGTGGTTTTGTATACTTAAAAATATCAGTAATTGGTAAATATATGGTATAAGATGCTATCCTGCGAAATTTTCAGTCATCGATCTTCGATATGTTTTAGCATAAAATACTATTTCAAATACTTTTCAATCCTTGATGCCATTGCGTAACTTTTTTTATTGTTTTGTTTAACAAGCCTTGTTCCTTCCAAAACAAGTTTTAAAAATTCATAAACGTTGATTAATGAGGGATTTGCTAAGCTTGCAATTAAGCGGCATATAGTTCAGTATTCAGTTTACTATGGCTATGTTTTATATTGCCTTGTTCATCTTGGTAAAAAATAAACCTGTTCTTTGCTTTTGCCAAATCTTCATATTTAAAACACTCGTTTTTATCTTCGATATATGGCAGGTGAGGTATTTCATCATAATTCATTTTTTACCTCCTTTCTTTTTTCCTTATTCCAAACCTCCTTATTTTTTCTTCAAGTCTTCGGTTGGGGCGAATGATTCGTATTGTGGAATAACAATGAAATAAATAGGGTTCTGCATTCATGATAAGTAAAATACTGTCAATGGATATTGTTGACTGATATTGCCAGAAATAATACTGGAGTATTAGGATGTTTCTTTTAAATTATCATATTGCCGCTTGCATTTCGTTTATACACCGTGGTTTTACCGGCGGCTGTTTTTGATATGCGGTTACCACCAGCATCATAGGTATAACTGATAGTGCCCGACGGCTTATTGATGCTGAGTATTTTACCATATACGCCCCAGCTGATATTGGCAATTTTTTCTGAAGTTTTGTCGGAGTTGTCTGCAATAAGGTTTTCTATTTTATCATATACATAATTGGCTGCATTGCTCTGGCCATCTATATCTTCTGTATAATTTGCCGATGGTGCCGCGTCACCAATATGTTTTAACTGGTTGGTGGCTGGGCCATAAGCAGATAAAAAATATTTCAAAAATGTCAAATGCCCATTGCGGGTTTACAGTTATGAATTACTCCTTTCTTTTGTAAGCAATACCAGTTTTTCCATATTTATAATAGCAATGTTTTTATTTGTAACAGCAATTATGTTCTCTTCTATCAATTCATTCATAAACCTGAAAACAGTTTCATAAGTAGTGCCTGCCAAAGAAGCAAGGTCTTGCCGGCTCAATATTATATCAATGCCAACTTCTTTTGTGCTGCCAAATTTTTCGTGTAAGTTCAACAGGGCTTGTGCTATTCGCCCTTTTACAGGCATGTGCGCCAGGTTGCGCATGTTATTTTCTGATTCCTGCAATTCATCTGCAAAAAACATCATCAATTCGTAAGTAAGCTGTGGATTGACTTTTAAGGTAGATTGAAAAAAATCGAAGTCAATAAAACATATCGATGAAGGTTCCAGTGCTGTGGCAGATATTGGGTAAAAATGGTTATGCCCTAACCCACGATGCCCGAGGATAGCACCTTTATTTGCAATGCGAAGAATCAGCTCTTTGTCGTTTCCCCATTTTTTATGCACCTTAACTTTTCCCTGGTATACAAAATAAATGCCCTTCACGGCATCACCTTCTTCAAATATCACTTCCCCTTTTTTTACGGGTATTGTTTGCCGGTGAGTATCAATGGCAGGTATCCATTCTTTTAAACACAGGCTACATAAAAAGCAGGATTTAAGATCGCAATTATGTTTGCTGTTTTTCATACCGTGAGCAAATGCTTGGTTATTCTGCAAGTATACTGTATAATTATCGATTTAATTTAATAGCATGCATGGCCCTGGTAATAATCAGGTCAATTACCTATAGTTGGTAAAATGCCTGTTACCAGCGAGCCTTCCTTTAAATTCATTAATAACATGCAGGTTTTATATAATAATTTTTTAATAGGCAAATATGGTACAATTTGCTATCAAAAACATCATAGTTTAAATTTATAATTCATATTACAAAATATAAAATCTAAAAATTAACATGCATTAATGTTGTTTTTTATATTTTTTTACATATTTTTATTATATAAATAATATTTTAATAAATAAATTATTATTTTTTCTTTATAATTTATTACATATACTATTTATTAATATAACGATTACCTGCCAAATAACAACTAAAATACATAGTTATGAAGGTTATTGTTATTGGCAATGGAATGGTAGGTTATAAGTTTTGCGAAAAATTATTAGCAAAACAAAATACCGAAAATATTCAGCTGGTTGTTTTTGGTGAAGAACCCAGGGCTGCATATGACCGTGTTCATCTTAGTGAATACTTTTCTGGCAAATCTGCCGATGACCTTTAATGGCACCGCTTGAATGGTATGCCGCCAATAATATTACCCTCCACTTATCAGACCCTGTACAAAGCATCGACAGGCAAAACCAAACAGTACATTCTTACAAAGGCATTACAGAAAGTTATGATTACCTCGTTTTAGCCACGGGTTCAGCAGCTTTTGTTCCCCCAATACCCGGTGTTGAAAAAGATGGCGTGTTTATTTACCGCACTATTGAGGATCTGGAAATGATGACTGCCTATGCACGCAAAGCAAAAAAAGGTGCCGTTATTGGCGGAGGATTATTAGGATTGGAAGCAGCCAAAGCCATGATGGACCTTGGGATTACTGATACCCATGTTATTGAATTTGCTACACGGTTAATGCCCAGGCAAATTGATGATGCCGGCTCGGGCATTTTAAAAAATAAATTGCAACAGCTTGGCCTTACAATTCACACTAATAAAAATACCAGTGAAATAACAGGCGGCGCATGTATTAATGGAATGCTGTTTAGTGATGACACAAAAATTGAGGTAGACATGCTGGTGATTTCCGCTGGTATAAAGCCACGGGACGAGCTTGCAAAATTATCAGGACTGGACACAGGTACCCGTGGAGGTATTACCGTAAATGAAAAATTACAGACAAATGATGACCGCATTTTTGCCATTGGCGAATGTGCTTTATATAATGGTATGGTGTACGGGTTGGTAGCACCCGGTTATGATATGGCCGAAGTGGTAGCTGCTAATTTAATGGGGGGGCAAAAAACATTTACGGGTTATGATATGAGTACCAAGCTAAAACTGATTGGTGTAGATGTAGCCAGTTTTGGAGAACCATTCGCAACAGGTAACGACATTCGTACCGTTGTTTTTGAAGACACGATGAAAGGCATTTACAAACGCATCAATATAAGCGCCGACGGTAAACAATTGGTGGGTGGTATACTGATTGGTGAGGCAGAACAATACAATATGTTATTGCAAACCTGCAAAAATAAAACCGTGTTGCCACCAAACCCTGAAGATGTTATAATGGGCTCCCGCAATGGTGGGGCCGATGCAGGTGCAGGTGTATTAAGCCTGCCGGCAGAAGCCGTTATTTGCAGTTGTGAGGGAATCACCAAAGACGATATCTGTAACGCCGTTGGCCAACAGGGTTGCGAAACAATTGACGCCATAAAAAAATGTACCAAGGCCGGAACCGGCTGTGGTGGCTGCGTGCCAATGGTGAAAGACCTGATGCTGCACACTATGAAGGCACAGGGAAAATATGTAAGAAATGTATTGTGCGAACATTTTGATTACAGCCGCCAGGAATTGTACGACCTGGTAAAGATCCATCAATTAAAAACGTATGATGAAGTGCTTGATACGCTGGGTACCGGCCATGGTTGCGAACAATGCAAACCTCCTGTAGTATCAATATTGGCAAGTTTGTGGGGCGAAATGATTTTGAAAAATGGCAATGCCACAGCACAGGACAGCAATGACCGTTTTCTTGCCAACATACAAAAAGGTGGTACCTATTCTGTGGTGCCACGCATACCAGGCGGCGAGATTACACCAGATAAATTAATTGTGATTGGTTCTGTTGCAAAAAAATACAACCTCTATACAAAAATTACCGGCGGCCAGCGCATTGATATGTTTGGCGCACACTTGAGTGACCTGCCTGAAATTTGGGAAGCATTGATAGCAGCCGGTTTTGAAAGCGGCCATGCTTATGGTAAATCTTTACGTACTGTAAAAAGCTGTGTGGGCAGTACCTGGTGCAGGTTTGGGCTACACGACAGCGTTAGTTTCGCTATTAAAATAGAAGAACGTTACCGTGGCCTTAGGTCGCCCCATAAATTAAAAGGGGGTGTAAGCGGCTGCATCCGCGAATGTGCTGAGGCACAGAGCAAGGATTTTGGAATTATTGCCACAGAAAAAGGATGGAACTTATTTGTTTGTGGCAACGGCGGCAGTAAACCACAGCACGCTTTATTGCTTGCAGCCGACCTGGACAATGAAACCTGCATACAATACATTGATAGCTTTTTAATGTTTTATATAAGAACTGCCGACCCGCTTTCCCGAACAGCAACCTGGCTAAATAAAATGGAAGGCGGCATAGATTATCTCCGCAACGTAGTAGTGAATGATAGCCTTGGTATGAATGCGCAATGGCAAAAAGAAATGCAGGTGCTGGTAGATAGTTACGAATGTGAATGGAAAGCGGCAGTTGAAAACCCGGAGATACGAAAAAGGTTTAGCCACTTTGTAAATGCGCCTGAAGAAAAAGACCCTTCAGTACAATTTGAACAAATGCGTGACCAGAAAAAAGTAAGCGACTGGAAGTAACATAAAGATAAAATGTACAAGAGTGCGACGCCACCGAAGCTGAGCATACCTGTATACGCCGGTACCAAAAAATATAAACAAAAGAATTATGCCTTGCCAGTTGTAGTTCTACGATCCAATGTTTACCTGACTTAAAACGATTTTCGATTGCATGCCTGACGATTGTTTGCCTTTTTTATTTGCTGACTGTTAATTGTAACAGCATCGTTCATAAACGATGCAGAAAATTAATTATTAAAAAAAAATTATGCAAGTAACACAAAAACAAGAAGTTGAAAATTGGTTTGCAGCCTGCCATACAGAAGATGTTCCGGAAAATGGCGGCGTATGTGTCAAGTATAAAGACGAGCAGATAGCCTTATTTTATTTTACCAGGAAAAATGAATGGTATGCTACGCAAAATGAATGTCCGCACCGCAGGCAAATGGCGTTAAGCCGTGGCATGATAGGCTCACTGGGTGATGAACCAAAAATAGCCTGCCCGTTTCATAAAAAAACCTTTTCGCTGCAAACCGGAGAATGTTTAAGCGGTGATGAATGTAAAATAAAAACCTACCCGGTAAAGGTAGAAGGCGGTAAAGTGTTTATACAGGTGAATAGTGAATGGTGAATTTATGGTGCAGATAAGCTGCATTAAAATTTAAATAATTCTTTTAAAAAAATAAAAAATCTTTAAAAATATGAATCCCAATTGACAATTCACTATTGAAAATTCACAAAATAAAAAAACCCCGGCCGATGTGGAAGTCTAAACCGGGGAGTAGACTTTAAATTGACAAACAACCTAAAATCAAAACAAAACTATGGCTAAAAATTTAAACAAATGGCATTTCGTTTTAGTGATGGTGCTTTGCACAATTACTAACAGCGCCCGTTCGCAGTTTACTTTAACGGGGCAGTTAAGAACGCGTACTGAAATACGCAATGGCTTCGGGAACCTTGTTTTAAATGGATCCAAATCAGCTGCGTTTACCTCGCAAAGAACAAGGCTCGCATTTGGTTATACTATGGACAGGCTTGTGTTTGGGCTATCGATACAGGACGTTCGGGTATGGGGGCAGGACGCTTCCAGCATCTCTAATGCAGATGGTAACAAACTGATGGTTCATGAAGCATGGGCTGGTTTGGTGTTGGCGAATAAAGCAGACAGCAGCATTAAGTTTAAGCTTGTAGACATGATGACGCTGAAGGTGGGCCGGCAGGAATTAATTTATGATGATTCAAGGTTGATAGGCAATCTTGACTGGCTGCAACAGGCCCGAAGATTTGATATGGCTTTATTAAAAACCATGCACAAAGGCTGGCAGGTAGATATTGGTTATGCCTTCAATCAAAACACCGATGCATCTGGTGTTACCGGTACTGCTTATATACCGGCCAATTTACCTGCAACTGTAAAAAATTCATTGGGTACCCTTGTTACAACACCAGCCGGAATGATAACACTTGCTGCCGGTGGTAATGCAGCAAACGCCAGTACTAAAACAGGAACACCGGTTTTTTTAAACCCCCCAAATACCAACGGAGGCACGCAGGATTATAAAAGTTTTACCAGTGTATATATCAGCCGCCTGTTTGCACAAACAAAATTTTCAGGGCTGTTCTTTAATGATCATTTTGGAAAATATAAACTCGATTCTGTGGGCAACCCAATAGCCGGTTATACCTATGGCCGCAGGTTTATATCCGCAGGCAAAACAGATGAATTTGATTACAGCGGAACCAACAGCAGGTACACTTACGGATTGATGATGAATAGTACATTGGGCAATAGTACAGGCTTTGGTAAAATTGCGATACAAGCTGCTTACTATGCACAATCAGGGAAAGACAGGGATGGTGTAACCATGAAAAATGCTTATCACTACACCATATCAGCAGCCTGGCAAAAAGGAAAAATAACTGTTATGCCGGGTTACGATGTACTGAGTGGAAACAATTCAGCCACAGCGCAAGATGAAAAGTTTGACCCCTTATATGGAACGCCACACAAGTTTTGGGGCTATATGGATTACTTCTACGCAGGCACGGGCTCTGCAGCAGGAGGCTTAAATAATCCATTTTTAAAAGTAAAATATACCAACAATGCACTAACGCTTGGCATAGATTATCATCATTTTTCTTTAAATAAAGATATGGCCAAAGCCGATGGAAGTACAATAGGCAAAAACCTCGGTAATGAAATTGATTTGGGTATGAATTATACCATAAGCAGGGTAACCAATATAGAATTAGGTTACTCAACCATGTTTGCCACCAGTAATATGGCATTCGCCAAAGGGCAGGCTGTTACTGATGCGGCTGCAGATAATTATAGAAAAACAGGCAATTGGTTTTATGCCAGTCTAAAATTTATGCCCGATTTTTTGTATAAAAAACCAGCAAAAGACAAATGAAAAACTGTGCTGAATGGAGCAGTAAAGAGCTGCTATTTTTTAACATCAACAAACAAAAATAATTATGCCAACTCAAATACAACTACCACTTAACAAACTCAATATTTTCTCTGGCAAAGGTGTGCAGATGCGTACCTTTCACATAACCTGGTTTACTTTTTTCTGTTGCTTTTTTGCCTGGTTTGGCATGGCGCCGTTAATGAAGATTGCCAAAGAACAATTGCATTTAACCAAAGACCAGATTGGCAACATACAGATAGCTTCCGTTTCTGCAACCATTATTGCCCGTTTATTAATTGGCCGCCTGGTAGATAAATATGGCCCACGGCTGGTGTATTGCTGGTTATTGGTTATTTGTGCAATCCCTGTTTTATTAATTGGAACCAGTCAGTCTTATATTTCATTTTTATTATTTCGTCTGGCCATTGGTGTTATAGGCGCTTCGTTTGTTATTACGCAGTTTCATACTTCCATCATGTTTGCACCAAACATAAAAGGTACCGCCAATGCAACTGCCGGTGGCTTTGGTAATGCAGGCGGTGGTGCAGCCAATTTTTTTATGCCCATGATTGCATCTGGTTTTGTAGGCCTTGGTTTTTGTGCCAAAGAAGACAGCTGGAGATATGCCATGATAGTGCCCGGGATCTTATTACTGGTTTGTGCTTATTTATATTACCGTTATACAAAAGACACAGCAGCAGGAAATTTTAAAGAAATCGGGTATACAGTAGATATCAGGAGAAATACTTTTATGATAGCCATTAAAGATTATCGCACCTGGATCTTAACCATTGCATATGCTGCCTGCTTTGGTGTAGAAATTACTGTTGATAATTTTGCACCTCTCTTTTTTATGGATTCATTTGGCGCCACACTGGCTGTTGCCGGAATGGCCGCTGGTATATTCGGCTGGATAAATTTATTTGCCCGCCCAATGGGTGGCATTGTTGCAGATAAAATTGGAAAAGTATGGGGCTTTGATGGCAAGTCTTTGCTGCTCTCCGTTTTATTATTGTTAGAAGGTATCGGCATCATCTGGTTTGCCAAATCAGGCAATTTGGGGATGGCCATTTTTATGATGTTCTTTTTTGGCCTTAGCCTGAAGATGGCTAACGGAGCTACTTACAGCCTGGTGCCTTTTATAAGTCCCCTTGCAGTAGGCAGTGTAGCTGGGATTGTAGGTGCAGGCGGAAATATTGGTGCAATGCTTATTGCATTTATGTTTAAAGCCAAAGCTATACACACTACAAAAGAGGTGATAGAAAACGGTGTTGTTAAAACAAAAGACCTTATCGATTATACAGCAGCATTTGCATTATTGGGCTATATTATTTTAGGGATAGGTGTTGGTGTATTTATTTTCAGAACTATTGCAGCAAGGAACACAGCAGGCATAAAAGACCTTACACTTGTGCTTGCAAAAATAAATACTTAATCAACCTGATTTTTTATAAAAACAAAATAACACATTGAATACAGCAGGCAAAATAAACGGGCAAAGTGCAGGCAATACCAGCACCTGTTGTTATTGTGGTGTGGGCTGCGGCATTATTGTACACAAAGAAAAAAATGGAGGCCTGAGTGTTGAAGGAGACAAAGACCACCCCGTAAACAAAGGCATGCTTTGCAGCAAGGGGATGAACCTGCATTATACGGTTATGGATAAAAGCGACCGCCTGTTGTACCCCGAAATGCGCTATGGCAAAAATCAGCCACGGCAAAGGGTTTCATGGGATACGGCTTTAGACAGAACCGCCGCAGTATTTAAAACCCTCATTGAAAAGTATGGCCCCGATTCGGTAGCTTTTTATGCTTCGGGCCAATCCTTAACGGAAGAATATTATGTAGTAAATAAACTGATGAAAGGTTTTATTGGCAGCAATAATATCGATACCAACTCACGCCTTTGCATGAGCAGTGCTGTGGCTGCATACAAAATGAGCCTGGGAGAAGATAGCGTGCCAGTAAGTTATGATGACATTGAACTGGCCGATTGCATTTTTGTTGCAGGTGCCAACCCGGCATGGTGCCACCCTATTTTATGGAGACGTGTGGAAGCCGCAAAGGAAAAAAATCCTTCACTAAAAATAATTGTAAGCGACCCACGTAAAACGCAAACCTGTGCAATTGCCGATGTGCATCTTCAACTGCATCCGGGAACGGATATTGTATTGCACCATGCCATTGGACGTTGCCTTATTGAAGAAGGTGATATTGCTGCCGATTTTATTCAGCAGCATACTGAAGGATTTGAAAAATATGCTGCAACAGTTTTTGAAAAAACAGTAGAAGAAGCTGCCATTATATGTGGCATAACAGCAGCGGATATACGCCTTGCCGCTTTGTATATCGGCAATGCCAAAGCGTATATTTCTATGTGGACGATGGGGCTTAACCAAAGTGTAATTGGTGTAAATAAAAACCTTTCGCTCATTAACCTTAACCTTATAACAGGTCAGATAGGAAAGCCAGGCGCAGGGCCATTCTCCTTAACAGGGCAGCCCAATGCCATGGGTGGCAGGGAAGTTGGGGGATTGGCCAATTTACTGCCCGCACATAGAGATCTTGCTGATGCAGCACAAAGGCAGGAAGTAGAAAAATTCTGGCAAATACCATTGGGTACAATCCA
The DNA here is from genome assembly GCA_043783135.1 of Ferruginibacter sp. Lineage (GTDB taxonomy): Bacteria > Bacteroidota > Bacteroidia > Chitinophagales > Chitinophagaceae > Ferruginibacter. The sequence goes on from JAYVZR010000061.1 coordinate 11,983, forward strand.
ACCAACATCAGGGCTTACAGCTACGGAGATGTTTGAAGCATTGAACAGCGGAAAGTTAAAAGCCATCTGGATATTATGCACCAACCCATTACTTAGTTTACCCGATAGCCGCATGGCAGAAGAAGGTTTAAAAAAAGCAAAATTTGTAGTGGTGCAGGATATAAGCAATAAGCCTGAAACATTGCAGTATGCCGATGTGGTATTACCTGCTGCATCCTGGACAGAAAAAGAAGGAACAATGACCAATGCCGACAGGCGCATCAGCTACTTAAATAAAATTACAGATGCCCCCGGCGAAGCTTTGCCTGATGCAGAAATCATTTGCCGCTTTGCACAAAAAATGGGTTTTAAAGGATTTGATTTTAATAATTTTTCTGAAATATATGCAGAACATTGTGCTTTGACAGAAGGTACCACTATTGACATCAGCGGCCTCAGTTATGATGTGTTACAAAAGCACAGCGTACAATGGCCCTATCCAAAAAATGCTAGCGGTAACGGTGTAGCAAGATTGTTTGCAGATAAGCATTTTCACACTGCTTCAGGCAAGGCCGTCATTCATTCTTTTGCGGATACAAATGAAACGGAGCAGCCCAATGAAACTTTTCCATTGATACTAACTACAGGCCGTATACGGGATCAGTGGCATACCATGAGCAAGACAGGCAAAGTGCAAAAACTGAAGCAGCACATCAGCGAATCTTTTTTGGAAATTCATCCTGAAGATGCAAGGGAGCGAAATATATTGAACGATCAACTGGTGGAGATATTTAATGTAAAAGGTAATGTTCGGGTAAAAGCAAAATATTCAGCAGACATAAAAAAAGGCGTGGTTTTTCTTCCCATGCATTGGGGAAAAATATTGAACAACGATTTAAACCGTGCCAATAATTTAACCCATACCCTGCTTGACCCGATATCTAAACAGCCCAACTTTAAATTCAGCACGGTACAGGTTACACGCTATAAAAAGCCACCACAAAAAATAGTTATCATTGGTGCCGGTGCCGGTGCTTTTGGTTTTATTAAAAGTTATCGTGCCTTGCAAATGCAGGATGAAATTGTAGTGTTCAGCAAAGAAAATTTTCCTTTTTACAACAGGGTATTGTTGCCGGATTATATCAGTGGCACGCAGCAATGGGAACATCTTGTAAAAATGAAAACAGAAGAAGAGCCTGACTTTAACATTCAGTTGCACCGTGGTGTAAGCATAGAAAAAATTGACAAAGAAAATAAATTGCTCTACGATAGCAACGGCAATACGCATCACTACGATGTGCTGATTATGGCAACAGGCAGCCGTGCCGCCATGTTAAAAGATGTGCCCGCATTGGAGGGTATTTTCACCATGCGAAACCGCATGGATGCTGATAATTTTAAGGCACATATCGACCCGGCAAAAGGAAAAGTAATAATAGTTGGTGGTGGCCTGCTGGGGATAGAACTGGCAGCAGCATTGCAGAAAGTGGGTGTAGAGATAATTATCATTCAACGTATTTCCCGTTTAATGGACAGGCAGCTGGATCCGCTCGGCAGCCAGTTGTTGCATGAAGAGCTTATAGATAAAGGCATACAGATTTATTACAATGATGAGATAGAACGTTTTTTGGGGAGCATTACTATTGAAGGCATACAATTAAAAAGCGGGCTTGCCATCAACTGCCAGGCCATTGTAATTGCGGTGGGCACGGTACCAAATATTGAAGTTGCAAAGGCGGCGGGCATTCCCTGTAAAAGAGGTGTGCTGGTAAATGAATACCTGCAAAGCGGCAGCGACGCCGTTTATGCAATTGGCGAAATGGCAGAGTTCGATGGTTTTTTGTATGGCATAACAGCTGCGGCAGAACAACAGGCACAAATTGTTGCCAGCCACTTAAGCGGCGATATTGCAAAATATTACCAGGGTTCTTTGCTGATGAATATTTTAAAAATGCATGGTACAGATGTGTGCTCGCTTGGCATTGCCGAAGCGCCTAATGACACGGCTTATGAAGAAGTAGTTTTTATTGATAAGGCCAAACGCTATTATAAAAAATGCATCATTCACCATGATAAATTAGTAGGCGCTATTTTAATTGGTGATAAAACAGAGTTTCTTGAATTCAGGGACCTGATAGAAAATAAAATAGAGCTGAGCGATAAGCGGCTGCAACTTTTGCGAAGTGGTAAAAAAGCCGAACCCGTTATTGGCAAATTGGTTTGCAGTTGTGCAGGTGTGGGCGAGGGCAATATCATCAATAAAATAAAAGAAGGCTGTAAAGACCTGGTACAGCTATGTCAGCTTTCCGGTGCCGGCATGGGTTGTGGCAGTTGCCTCCCCGAAGTAAAAGCAATACTGGAAAATGAAACAGCTATAAAATTAAAAGAGGTATTAAGCGATTAATTAAAGGATATGATAATGTATTGAGATGCAAAACATGATACTAAGAAGCTGTTTGAGTTAATGAATGTAACAACCCCGTCAGCGGTTGCAGACCCTGACGGCGGTTGTAGCAGGCGCTTTTTAAAATTTTACAACCGCTGACAGGGCTGATAGCCGCCGTCAGGGCTCCCTGATAAATATTTTAATAAACTCAAACAGCTTCTAAGCTATAACCGTTACTAACAGTGGGTTATAAGCTATAACGGTTAATCATTTTAGTATGATTTTTTTTGATGAGATTTCTATTCAATTCAATATGAGTTTTGCTTTTAGCGGCCTTGCTGAATAAAAAATAAATGTAAAGATGGAAGAACAAATGTTAGATTAAAATTATAAAGTACCGCTCCTTCTTTTTGGAGAAGGAGAAGGAGGATGAGGTCAACACCAGAAAAAAATAATACCCCTATAAATATAAAAAATATGAACCAGGTTTATACAGCTTATTTGCAACCCTACCGTGCCTTTGGCGGGCTTAAAAAAATTGCTCAAAATTATTTTTATTTTGAAGAAGATTTTATCGAAGATAATGTACGCTGCATACCCATGTATGTACGGTTTAAATTAGATGGCTGTGGCATAAAATTAAAATTAAGTGAGTGGAGCAAAATGACTGTTGAAGAAAGACAGCAATTATCGGCAGCAGCATGTACAACAAATGAAGACCTGTTGCAATACCGCCAATACCTGCAACAGCTTATTATAAAACGTACCGGGCAACCGGCAACTGAATTATTGATAGACCCGGCACCGGTATGGTCGAATATTGATGAGCTGCCCCAGCAATTAAAAGAACAGGTGGCGCAATTTAACTGGAGCATCTCCTTATACCAATGGCAGGCATTAAGCAATTTGCAGCGCTTTGCTTTGGTAAAATTGTGCAGCCCGGGCCACGAAAATAAAAATTTGCCCAAAGCCATTAAAGAATTTGGCTTAGCTTAAAATTAATAGGTATGCGTCATTCATTTCAGTTTAAAGTAAATTTTACAGGTGGCATTGTTTCGCCCGGGTATTTGTATGGGTTGCTGCAATGCCTGCAGAATGCAGGTTTAAAAGAAGTACGTTTTGGCCTGCGCCAGCAATTGTTGATTGATGCATCTGCAAAAGAATATGATAAAGTTATTACTGCACTTGACAAGGCGCAGGTAATTTATGAAATGAATAAAGATGAATATCCAAATATCAGCAGCTCCTACCCTGCTGCGGAAATATTTATCAAAGAAACATGGTTAAGCGAAGGCGTGTATAAAGATGTGTTCGACCTGTTTGAACATAAGCCAAAATTGAAGATAAATATCACCGACAGTAACCAAACTTTTACACCTTTTTTTACCGGTAATATTAATTGGATAGCTTCATCCCACAATCACTTTTGGTGGCTGTTTATCAGGTTTCCCAAAACAAATAAACTGTACCAGTGGAAGCAACTGGTGTACACCAATGATATAGCAAAACTATCAGCAAATATTGAGCAGGCTATTTTAAATGAACCTGCTTTGTTTTACGATAACAACGATGCAGACGGTGATACACTGTATGAAGCAATAATGCAGGATGCAAATTTTATTGTAAAGCCCATTGAAGAAAAACTGGTTTTACCTTCGTTTAAATTACCTTATTACGAAGGTTACAATCATTATGGTAACAAAGCATGGCTGGGTATTTACAGAAGGGATGAATTGTTTGATATCTGTTTCCTGAAAGACATTTGCCGCATTTGCCTGGAAACAAAATCAGGCGAACTGTACACCACGCCATGGAAGAGTATTATTATAAAAGGCATTGAAGATAAGCACCGCAATTTGTGGGGTTTTATTCTTGGCAAATACCGCATCAATGTGCGCCATGCATCCAACGAACTTAACTGGCAGGTAGAAGATGGCAACAACGATGGGTTAAGCATTAAACAGCAGGTAATACGGGAATTTAATAAGGAGGATCTGCGCACTTTCGGTTTGTGTTTTGCTGTAAAAACACAGCAAAAATCCGGTGTGTTTGGGTCGGTTTTAATAAGGCGCCAGCATAGTTTTACCAAGGACAAGACGAAGACGCTCTATAAATTTGATATTTTATATACGGCCGATTTTAATCCTAATTCAAAAGAGTATATCCTGTTTAGAAAGGATGTAGAAAAAGAGCACCTGGCCACTTATCTTATTGCCCTGTGTAAAAACTTTTATGAGCAGGAAGACAGCAGCCAGTTATTGCCCGGAAGCACCTATACCACTGCAGCAAATGAAGAACAACAAAAAGAAATAACAAAAATATTTTACCAATGCCGGCATTGTTTAACTGTATACGATGAGGCCCTTGGCGAACCCGAAAACACCATTGCACCCGGCACATTATTTAGTGAATTATCACCCACCTACTGCTGCCCCTTGTGCGAAGCACCCAAAGAAGATTTTATAAAAACGGCCATACAGCAGCCCGGTTTGCAAACTATTTAATACAACTACTTCTATTTCCTCCTTGCCGTTACCTGTGCTGGAGACTGAGTACTCTATGTAAAATAATGCTAAAAAAGGCCTGTATATACTTTCGTTTTTTGTACGTTGCAAACAAACAACCTGCCTGCCGTCAGCTACGGTGTGGACACAAAAATAGGGTAGTTTTGTATAAAAAGATGGATGGGTCAAGTCATAAACCAAACTACGAAAATGT
>JAYVZR010000062.1:0-2451 GCA_043783135.1 Ferruginibacter sp.
CTGTATTTTATAGCATTTTCAATAAGATTAATAACAACCAGTTGTAAATGTACTTTATCAGCGTTTATTACAGGGTCTTTGTCATCAGGTGTAAAATGAATATTGGCATTTTTATTATGTACCAGCGGTTCTAACTGGTCAATGGCGTGTTCAATAAGTTCATTTAATTTACAGGGCCCTTTATTTACAATAATATGTTTATTATCTCCCGATGCTGTTTTTAAAAGCCGTTCCACCTGGTTTTGCAGGTGTTCGGTTTGCTCTTTAATAACGGCTCCATATTTTAAAAGCCTGCCGGGTTGTGTTGTAATGGAAGGCTGTATCAATACATCGCTGGCAATTTTCATTACCGCCAGTGGCGTTTTAAATTCATGGGTAAAATTATTAACAAAATCTTTTTGTAATTCATTTAAAAATTTTTGTTTATATAAAAAGATAAGGCTTATAGACAGGCCTATAAGTACCAGTAGAAGCAAAACTGCAGTAATTATCCAAAAAAGCATTTCATGAATGATGTATTTGCTGCGGTGAGGGAAATTTAATAATAAATAATCGTAATTTTTTATAACAGGCAAAAGATTTATTGTACTGCTCTGGGGATAACGGGAGGCGGCTGTTGATAAATAAAACTTGTATATAAAGGAGTTTTTTTTACTGCTATATACCCCAACAGTACAATCTGTCCAAACATCAAAATCTTCAAATTCATTACTTAAATGATGGTATAAAGAATCCTTGTTGGGCATTGAATCTAACTTTACAATGTAAGTATTAGGGTCTATTACTTCTACAATTTGTTTAACCTGAAATGCAGGATTATCAGCTATTTTTACATCTTCAAATAAACCCCTGATGCTTTTAACAACACCTGAATTAAATTGTTGTTCTTCTAAATTATATACCCTTTTTAGCCAGTATAACTGAGATACAATTATTAACGCAATAATAATTGTAATGCTCAGCATTATCCATCTTAAAGTGGTTGACTTCATTAATACAAAGTTCATCTTTACTGTTTATAAATAGTTTAAATGAAGGTTAACCGCATGTTAACTAATATATAGTAAGTAACAATTTTTTATTGGCAATACATAATATTGATTAACCTGCTTTTAACCTGCATCAAAAAAGCAGCTATCTGCAACTTATTTTTATATAAATTAAAAAATCTTTAACCCATTAAAAAGCTTACTAATTTTATATAACCGTATAAACAATCTAAGTTTACATAATGAGTGGCAGTTCGCAAATATTTCAAACCAACAGCGCTATCCGCTGGAGAAGTTTTAAATGGTCTTTCAGGATTTTATTAATAATCATCCTGTTTTTTTTGGTGATATTGGTAGTTGCCTTGGTAAGGGGTGTTAACCCATCGCCGGTTAATATAGAAAACCTGGCAAAATCGTATGAAAATAAGTTAGACCCTTCTAATCCATTAACGATTGCCAACACCCAAAATAAAAAATACAAGGGTTTTAAAAATTTTCTGATAAAAAAAATAAAGGAAGATTCCCTTAAAGCAATAAAGCAGTTTCAAAACAAACCCGTAAATAAAATACCTTTTATAAGAGCCGCATTTTATACACCCTGGACGGCCAATACTTCTTTACCCGATCTTGATAAATATGGCGATAAACTGAATACCGTTTTTCCGGAATGGTTTTTTATTGATACTGCCAATAATTTTCGCTTGCAAACAAGGATAGACAGTGCCGGCCTGGCTATGATGCGTACAAAAGGTTTGCGCATTATGCCCATACTCAACAATTTTAATTCTACAAAAAAAGATGGGGACGGCAAACTAAAACCAGACTTTGACGGTACTTTACTGCACGGCATTTTAAACAATCCGCTAAAACAAAAGGTATTTATACAACAGGTGATGGATACTTTGTCTTATTACCATCTGCAGGGTATTAATATAGATTTTGAAGAACTGAATGAACCAACCAATGAACCGCTATCCAATTTTCAAAAACAACTGTATGAAACTTTACATGCACAAAATATGGTCGTTACCATGGATGTTGCGGTAAAAAATGATGATTACGATTATAAAAAATTGTCAGACTATAATGACTATATTATTTTAATGGCTTACGATCAGTACAATACTGTTGAGTCTGGCCCCGGCCCGGTGAGCGCTCAAAAATGGATTGAAGAGGCATTGGACTGGACAGCCTCTAAAATAGAAAGCAGTAAAATAATTTTAGGTATTGCAGGGTTTGGATATGACTGGACAACTGATGAAGAGGGCAAAAATGTTGTAAAGGAAATGACTTATACCGAAGCAATCAACAGGGCTAAAATTTCTAATTCCACCATTGATTATGATAATGAAAGTTACAACCTGCATTTTAGTTATACCGATGAACATACCGACGATAGTACAAAACAACTGATAAAAATAAAACACGATGTATGGTTTACCGATGCGGCCACCACTTTTAA
>JAYVZR010000063.1:0-2448 GCA_043783135.1 Ferruginibacter sp.
AGACATAAAACTACCGCCTCCATGCAATTATTTAAAGAATTGATTTTGCAGGATCCCCCGGTTTTTGAAAAAGAATATGATTATACCGCTGTGTTCAATAACCTGCAGGATTCATTGTTATTAGCAGCTAAATTATATCCGGAATTATTGCAATTATCTTCTTTACAGGATTATAAGGAAGCAGTTACTTCATTATTGGTAAAGCTGGTAGATAGCGGCTATATTAAAGCAACCCAGTATAAATCTTATTTTAGTAAATTTTATTTGGATGCAAAAATAACCTTAAAAAAACAGCAGGCGAAAGAGGAAACCAGGCTAACTAAAAATAAAAAATCTGATGATACAGATGATAACGATATGGCGGAAGTAAGAAGCGCTATTGGTGAAACAGAAGTAGATAGGTTAGCAGATTATGCTGTTTTATTATTGCCTTTTTATGATAGTAATATTAGTGTATCCCAATTTTTTGATAAGCTATTGAAATCGAAAGCTGATAATATTTCTATGAATACTGCTATGTTGTTATTGCGCAATAACAAACCGGTAGCTGATAGTATTTTAAATGCGTTGGCGGCAGATGATCGTACAAAGGGAAGCCTGTTTACAAACCTGGAGAAAATAAAAAGACTGGATAAATTCCCCACTAAATACAGTACACAACTGAGTCTTGCCAGGAGCTATTTATTGGCCGATAGAAATTATGAAACAGTAGATTCCATAGTTTTTATTTCAAAACAACCGGCACAATACAATAAAAAAAAGGGGACTGTTTATTTTTTTAAATACCGTATAAAAAAAGAAGATGACTGGAAAATGGGCATTAGCGGACTACAGCCGGAAAATATAAACGAGGTTGGCAGTGATGATAAACTTTCTTTTATGACGGACAAAAAAATTAAAACAGATAAACCACAAAATGAGCAGTTTCAGGAGCAATTAAAAAAGATATTATTCAGCTTTCATAAAAGTGCCAAAGAGTTTTTTGAATTGGAAGGAAATGGCTATCGCTTTAAAAAAATTGGTGAGTATGAAGAATAATTAAATGCAGCCACTATAATCAAAATAATAATGATTTCCCAGGTATAGCATCAATCAATTTTTTAGTGTATTCGTTTTTAGGAGAAAAATAAACCTCTTCCGCAGTGCCTTCTTCTACAATTGTTCCTTTGTTCATAACAAGAATACGGTCGCTGATATAACGTACTACTGCCAGGTCGTGTGATATAAAAATTGAAGTAAAGCCAAATTCTTTTTTAAGGTCATTCAATAAATTTAATACCTGGGCCTGTACACTTACATCCAATGCACTCACACTTTCATCAAAAATTAAAAAAGAGGGATTTAATACCAATGCCCTTGCAATACAAATACGCTGCCGCTGGCCCCCACTAAACTGGTGTGGGTAACGGGTAAAATGATCGGCGCTTAAATTTACTTTTTCTAAAAATTCCACCACTTTTTCTTTTCGCTGTTTAGCATTATTTAAAATACCATGAACTTTCATAGGTTCCATAATTGCATTACCAATCATCAGCCTTGGGTTAAGCGATCCGTAAGGGTCCTGGAAAACAATTTGCAGCTCTTTTCTAAGCGGGCGTATTTGTTTTTTAGGTAAGGCTGCTAAATTTATTCCATCTAAAATAATATCGCCTGATGTTGATGGTATCAACTGCAAAATGGCCCTGCCTAAAGTAGTTTTTCCACAACCGCTTTCTCCTACCAACCCAACTGTTTCGCCTTTGTTAACAGTAAAACTTACATCGTCCACTGCTTTAAAAGGTTCGGGTGTATTTCTAAAAAGAAATTTTCTGCCCGGATAATATACTTTAAGATGGTTAAGTTTTAATGCCGGTTGTTGTTGATTGCTCTCGGGTAATTTTTCCTGCGGCATTTGTAAAGAATCATCTTTTTTTACAGGTATTTCTTTATCAGAAAAATTACTCAAATTTGAACCCTCCGTTGTTGGAACTGTATTAAAAAAATCACTAACTATCGGCAGCCTTTCTCCATGTTTGCGTATGGTAGGCCTGCAGGCCAGCAATGCTTTGGTATAAGGCTGCTGCGGGTTTTGTAAAACATCTTTTGTATTTCCCTGTTCAATAATTTCGCCTGTATGCATTACCAATACCCTGTTGGCAATATCTGCCACCAGGCCAAGATCGTGTGTAATAAAAATTACACCCATGCCTGTTTGTTGCTGTAGTTCTTTTATTAATTGCAATATTGTTTTTTGTACTGTTACATCCAGTGCAGTTGTTGGTTCATCTGCAATTAATAAAGATGGGGTACAACTCATAGCCATCGCAATCATTACACGTTGTTTTTGCCCGCCGCTTAACTGGTAGGGATAACAATTTATCATTTCTGCAGGGTTCCGTAAGTTTACTTTTTCAAAAAGAGAAATTGCTTTTTTTTCTGCGGTTTTGGATGAAATATGTTGGTGTAGTT
>JAYVZR010000064.1:0-17037 GCA_043783135.1 Ferruginibacter sp.
CTGCAATTATACCAAAGCAAAATTTTCGTTGCGTGCTACAACACTATTACCCTTTAAACGCATGCTTAACTCAGGAAAGCGTATAGCGGCAGTGATCCAAACAAGACATTGAATAATAACCGGCACAAAAACAGCCTGCTGATGTTCCAGGTGGGTAACAATAGCACCGCCAACATAAGCTGCCAGCAGCAATGTACCCAATAAACCTGTACGTGGAATAATAAAAAGTATAATGGAAATAATTTCCAACACGCCAATTATTTTAAATGTTCCGGCTGAAATGCCCATGGCTGCGGCGCCTTTTAAAACTTCTTCTCCACCCATTAATTTCATAGATGCACTGGCTATAAATACCAATGATAACATTCCGGTTAGTACCCAGCCAATAATGTTTTTTGTTTTCTGTTTCATAATTATTTTATTTAGAATGCAAAGTTATGTACCTTTACTATCTAAAAGATACCAATATCTTTTAGGATACCAGTATCCTTTTGTATACCATTAAATTATATCATTATGATAAATGCACCAATTGTACATAGTGGCGAAGCCTGCACCAAAAGCATTGCGGCTATAAGGGATACGCTGTATGTATTAAGCGGCAAATGGAAATTGCCAATTATTATTGCGCTTAAAAGCGGCCCCAGCCGGTTTAAAGACCTTCAGCGCCAACTGCTGGATATTACCCCAAAAATTTTGTCAAAAGAATTAAAGGAACTGGAGCTGAATGAATTTGTTACCAGAACGGTGTATGCCACTTCGCCGGTAACGGTAGAATACAATCTTACCAAATACAGCGAAACGCTTAACAAGGTTATTATAGAAATGAGTGACTGGGGGCTTCAGCACCGTAAGCGCATGATGAATAACAGCAGGAAAGAAAAAAAATCTATATCGTTACAGTAAATAACAATTTGTTATTGGCTTCAACATAACTAATAACCTGACTGTGTGTACACGAAATAGTTTATATTTTTTCTAAAATTTCTCTTGTCAACTCCCCTTTTGTATCGCCTGTATTTAAAGTAGTAGCAGGTTCAAATAACATAATGGCTACTTCATTTTCTGCTACGGGCCTGTGTTCAACATTTCTTAGTACAACTAAAAATTCATTCTCTTTAATTTCTACAGTTTTATCCCGGAACTCCATTTTAAATTGCCCTTTTAGTACAAAAAACATTTCATCTTCATGCTCATGTTTATGCCAAATAAATTCGCCCTGAAATTTTACCAGCTTAACATGTTGCCCGTTTAATTCCGCAACAATACGTGGATTAAAATAGTCGTTAAAAAGCGATAGTTTTTTACCAATATTTATTTTATCCATTTTACTAATTTATAAGTTTACCAGCGCATTATTTAGTTCTATTTCTCTCATACCGGCTGTTATTGCAGGATTATATAAAAGTGTAATCATCCTTTTGTCGAAAGGGCTATAGACGGTTACAAAATTAAAGACATCGTAAAGGCAACTATCGTCAAATTCAGTAAGTTTTACATGTCCAAAAAAACCAAGTGCGTGCATCATCTCATGACGCATTACATAACGGTTGGCAAGTTCTGTATTGTTATCCGGCCGTGTAATATCATTAAAAATTACAGCACTGTCAATTTTTTTATCACCTCCCCAAAAAGCATATGTAAATCCTATCCTTGATAATGTTTGATACGATACAAAGGCCCCGGGTTGTGCTTCAAAAAAAGTTCTTTTATCAGTTAAATAAATTAACAGTGTTGCTGCTGATTTATCAGTTGTTCGTTTTAACAACAACTCCGGCGAAGTGAGTAAATTAAAATCCCTTATTATGGAATCCAGTTCATTATTGATATAAGTAAAAGACGTATCTACCATATATACCAACATTTCTTTGGATCTCCATTTTCTTACACTCGCACCATCGCCACCAGGAGCATTAAATACAAGCTGTTTAAACCCTGTCAATTCCAGGGCGCTATATGTCTTACCAACAATTGCGGGTATTTGTGGTTTAACAAAAACATTATCTTCCTTTTTACAGGAGACAATGAACAAAATAAAGAGAAAAAATATAGAAGCCCTCATACTGTTTACAATGCTTTTAGTAGATTATGTAGTCCGGACTATTGTAACCCGGCAGCTACCCTTCCTTATTAAAAAATACAACTTTACATGCTGGCAATGGTGCCAGTTTTGCCTTGCTGAATAAATAATAAATTGTCTATACTGATGCAATAGTTGCCTGGAAGTTCCAATAGTTTTTTTAATATACAAAATTTGTAATGGGAATTATAATTTCAAATCATTTAAACCTCGCCAGGATTTTGATGTAAACAAAAATTTATACTGCAGAATTGATATTACTTAAGGTATGGATTTTCGATTTTCAGTAGTAGTGGGAAGTGGACAATAACTTTTTTGATTATTAGTAACAATTAATCGAGGAGCCTTATTGACAAGGAAAGTGCTGTAATGAAAAAAGCACAAACTGTAAAACACTTTGCCTGATATTACGGCAATTTTAATTTTTACTGTTTGTGCTTTCTATCGTGGTTTTTCTTTTGGATTAATATTTTGTCAGCTAATTATTAATAAAGGCATTCGCCGTAATAAAAGCTGGTATTTTTTCAAAGTCCTGGTATTTGTCAAAAAAGAAATCAGCGCCCAATGATTTACATTTTTCCTCAACATGTGTATCCATACTATTTGCCAAAATTATAACAGTGGTATTTTCACTAGTTGCCTTAAATTCTTTTAATAAATCTATCGACGAACTACCTGGCAAACTACCATCAAGCAATACTACATTTGGCTTTATTTTTTTAAAAAGTGCTGATGCATCTTTATAAGCCACCGCCCCATAAACAGTTTTAATATTTTCGGTCTCGGAGAGTATATTTTGCCACCTTTCAATAATAAATACTGAACTATCAACAACAAGAACTACAATTTTCCCCATTGATATTGCTTTACACAAAGAACTGATATTATTAAATATTAAAATTTAGTAGAAGCAGCCTTAATTTTGTAGAGTTAACTTCAATTAATTAGTAGTACTTATACTACTAATTGTAGAATAAATATGTTTATTGCAATTACTGAATAATTATTATCGGGTAGAAAACGGATGATTATTTACAATCTGGTCAATAAAAACCTACACATTTGTAATGATATTATGTGCAATTGCATAGCGGGTAAGATCGGAGTTGGTAGATACATTTAGCTTTGCCATAATTCGGCTGCGATGGGTACTGACAGTGGTCAATGCCAGTGAAAGCATATCAGCAATTTGGGTTAAAGACTTACCGAAAGCAAGCAATTTAAAAATTTCAAATTCCCTGTTGGTAAGCAATTCATGCGGCTTTTTATCTGAATCAATATGATTCAATAATTTTTCTGCAATTTCTGGTGTAATATATTTTTTCCCCGAAAAAATCCTTTGCAAAGCTTTAATTAAATCATAAGGGGCAGCATTTTTATTCATATACCCTACTGCACCGGCTTTTAAAACCCTGATAGCATATAACTCTTCCGGGTAAATGCTTAATATCAATACAGGCAATGAGGGTTTTATCAACCTTATTTTTTCTAAAGCCTCCAGGCCACTTGTGCCAGGCATATCAAGATCGGATATAACCAAATCCCAGTGATGATTCATTACCTCGTTTATCAGGGTTTCGCCATCAGCCACTTCCTTTACTTCTACAAAAGGGTACTCGTCCTTAAGAATCTGTATAAGCCCTAAGCGGATAATACTATGGTCATCGGCTAAAAGTATTTTTTTCATACTGTTAATCAGGAAGCAGTCTTTTTTAATTGGTATATGGTAATGTCATAATAATTTTCGTTCCTTTTCCGGGAGATGAAATAAGGTCAAATTTTCCACCCAATGAAAATACTCTTTCCTTCATACCAAAAATACCAAATGATTTTTTGTTTTGTACAGATTCAGTATCAAATCCTTTTCCCTCATCTTTAATAGTAACCGCAATGGTATCGTCTTCGATACTTAAGGAAGTAGCAACTAATTTTGCGCAGGCATGCCTGGTGATATTGGTAAATGCTTCCTGGTACACCCTGAAAATGCAGGTAGTAATTTGCTCAGATGATTTAACTTCAGTTTCGGAACAGCTAAATTTTACAGGTATACCTGTGTTAGCTGTAAATTGATTGCCCAACCATTCCATTGCTTCCAGTAATCCATGGTCGTCTAAAATAACTGGTCTTAATTCGCTTAATATTCTTCTTATCGATTGATTGCTTCCATCTAGTAAACCGATAATATTCTTCAGCTTATTTTTTAATGCGGCTGTTTCTTCGGGTATTTTTTTATCAATCCAAACTACATCCATTTTTATTGCTGTTAGCTGCTGCCCCAGTTCATCATGTATTTCACGGCCAATCCTTTTGCGTTCTTCTTCCCGTATACTTTGCAGATGGGCTGTTAACTGTCGCAGCTGCTCTGCTGTGTTATTAATTTCTTCCTGGGCTTTTTTACTTTTAGTTATATTTCGTGTAACGCATAAAAGCGATACTATTTTTCCTTCCTGGTCTCTCAGCGGAACAGCATGTGTATCAAACCAGCGGGAAGATCCTTTATATCCTGTTATTTGATATTCAATTATGCCGGGTTTTCCATTAAACCCATTTTTAATTATTTTTTGAAACGCCTTGTGATAAGGTTTGTTTATTATGCCCATTACCGATTGGCCTTTTACCTGTGCAAGGCTATCTGCTTCAATCATATCAAGCCCCGCAGGATTGATATCTTCCAGCTGGCCATTTATATCCAACAGCTTTATACATTCTGGTTCTGATTGTACAATTGTGCGTAAACGGTTTTCGCTTTCTGCCAGTGCTCTTTCTGCTTTTTTACGTTGCGATATATCACGTACAAAAGCCAGCGTCCTTCTACCTGTTAAGAACTTTGCCGTAATCTCAATATGCAGTATTGTTCCATCCTTAATTTTGATTGATCTTTCTGAAATAACAGATTTACCCTGTATTAACTCTTCAAAATCCAATGGCCTTTGTTTAATCTCTTCCGGAATAAAAAAATCATGGATTGACATTTTGGATAATTCTTCTTCAGTGTATTTCGACATCCTGTAAACACTTGAATTTACAGTTATAAACTTCCCTTTTTCATCAACTATTAAGATTGCATCCGATGCCTGTTCTACCAATGTGCGGTATTTTTCCTCACTTTCCTTTATCGCTTCCTCGGCTTTTTTTCGTTCGGTAATATTTAACATACTGCCTATTAACCTGATAGGTTTCCCTTTCTTATCACGCTCAATAAGTGTACGTCCATACACATTTATCCAACCCATATTTTCAGCACAAAACCTGTATTCCTCAACGTAACTTCCTTTATCAGATGCCAATGTTTGCTCAAATGCTTTTACGGTATGTTCCCTGTCATCGGGATGTATTTTTTGCTTCCAATTTTCAAAATCCGGAACAGGGTCTGTTAACGACAACCCATATAATTGCTGGTGTGTTTCATTCGACCAAAGATGATTATTTTCCACGTCCCAGTCCCATAAACCATCGTTGGTGGCTTTCGCAAGCAGTTCAAACCTTTCGTTCGATTTTTTAATATTTTCCTCTGCCTGCTTACGTTTGGTAATGTCTTTGACAAATCCAATTACACGATTCTCAGAAAGTTTAACCGCTTCTACAGATAGCCATCCTTTATCACCCTTTTTATTAATAAACTTAGCATCTGCTTTTGAAATTCCAGTTTCTAAAAGAAATTGAAATTGGTTAATAGTAGCTTCAAGTGATTCTGGCGATGCCAGGTCTTTAAATGACATCTCTAATAACTCTTCTTTAGTATACCCTGTTATAAAAGATGCAGCAGGATTCACTTCTAAAAAGTTCCCCTCTTCATCTGTAACAATAACTCCGTCTGGCGCATTTTCAACATAATTTCTAAATTTTGAATTACTTTCTTCGGCCCTTTCTTTTGCCTTTATCAATTCAATTTCCATAATTTTCCGATTGGTAATATCCTGTATTGTACCAACCATAATCATGGATTTGTCTTTAGCATTTATTTTAAACCGCCCCACTCCATGAACCCAACGCTCTGCCTTATCATTTACCCTGATAATTTTATACTCCTTATCAAATTTTATTTTCTCTGCCAATACATTATTGAAATAATAATCCAGCATTGAGCGCCAGTCTGGATGGATGATGCCTAACAGGTTATCTGAAGTTTTATCGAAGTCCGCATCAATTCCAAAAATATTATTCAGAATCTCAGAACTGGTCCAACGGCCCGACCGAAAATCCCAACTATATGTTCCCATATTGGCAATTGTCTGGATCTCTTTTAAAAAGTCCTGAACCTCTAATTGCTTCTCCTCAATTTTCTTGCGTTCTGTAATATCTGTTATAGTGCCTACATACCCCAATATTTCGTTATCCAGGTTTTTTTCGGGAATTGCCTGTCCCATTACCCATGCAATGGAACCATCAGGGCGGTTAAACCGGTATTCAGATTTCGAAATTTTCTTTGTTTTTACTGCTTTTTGCCAACCGCGATAGAGTATTTTTTTATCTTCTTCATGAACCGCTTTTAACCAGTTATTCCCCAGGGCTTCTTCATCAGATAAGCCGGTAATTTGGCACCAGCTGGGATTTACATAAGTAGTATACCCTGTAGCATCTGTATGAAAAATTCCTACAGGAGCTACTTCAGTAAGTACCTGGTAACGATGCTCTCTTTCCAATACTCCTTCATTTATCAAATTAGAATCAGTAATATCAACCGCAGTTACCAGGCATCGTTTTCCATTTTCTGCAGCAATTCCTGTAAGATGTACATGAATTGGTAAATTACCACTACCTGGCAATACTAACTCACAGGTCTGTTTAGTTTTACCTTCAAATATTTTTTTGAGAAAATTTAGAAAAACTGATTTTGTATCGTTGGAAACAAAAAACACAAACTGGCTGTTTTTTAAATACGATCTTTTTTTGCCAAGCATCTGCGATCCGCAAAAATTCAGTTCAATCACTTTGCCATCCCTGGAAAGCGTAAAATATCCAGAAGGAGCAAAATCATATAATTCAGTAAATTTTTCAGCAGTTTCCTGTGCAACAGTTTTTGCCAGCATTAATGTCTTGTTCTGCATTTCCAGTTCACGTTGTTGCTGCTTTAATTGGTCTATAATTTTTGCAGCCTCCAATTCAGTAAGTGCACCAGTTGATTTTGGCGCCTTATTTTTCAACAATGTATCGGCGTTTTGAAGAATACGGGCATCAACCAATTTATTAGCTGTTTTTTTTTGAATTTCTTTAATGCTGCTATAAGCCCTCCCCATTGTATTAAAAAATTAATATATTGGTGATATATAAATTGTGAAATGCAATTTAACTTAGTTTTCTTTTTAAAAAGTGAATATGTTGCAAAAAATAGAGCCGGCCTGTTTATAATTACTTAGCAGGGCAATTTTATTTGCAATAAAGTGTTTGGTATTTAAGGAAATACGGGTATATCAGTATATACAATACTTAATGGCAGGCAAGTTGTAAATTTGAATTAAATTTGAATATAAATAAATTATACAATTTTATTCTTAACGATTAAACTTAAAAAAATGATACAAGTAAAAAACCATTTTATATATAGTCCTGGTGACGAAAACGAAACCGGCAATATTAGTGCTGATAAAAAAGACGATAGTGAAAAACCCGCTAAACCTAAAGAAGAAAAATCTTTTTTAAAGAAAATAAAAGATGCTTTGCAGGATTGGTCAAATGATGACAAACGTGAACAGGATTTTGATGAGAAAAGCCCCATTACCTAAATAGCCGCCTTCTTATTTTTTACATCTATTATCGTAACTAACTATTATAGGAAGTGCAAGTAAGAAGGATGTAACATACACTACCTGCAGCAATCCTTCTTCCCTAAAAAGATTGATTTGAAAATTTTTAATAAAAAGTTACCGATTGATTGCAGCATAACCATTTTATCTATTTTAAAAAGATAAAGAAAACCTAAAGAAATATTTTATTTACTAATTCCACCAGGCCCTAATGGCTGTATACTGCAAAGCTACCTCAAAATGTAATAACGTTTTGTAAAACTTGATATAACAAATGCGGTATACTTCTAATTTGGTGTTGCAAAAAAAAACGTTTGGGTTATTAATCACCCTGCTTTTATCGCTATGCAATAATATGGCAGCTCAAACTATTACCATTGATAAGACCAAATTTTTTACCGATGAGCGATTGATAGAAATAACGCTTGTATCTGATTTTAATTCATTAATAAAAGGAAAACTTAAAAAAGATTTTAAACAAAAAAATCAACCCGCAACTATTACTTGTGTTTTTCCGGATAGTAATAAAGTAACAGGAATAATTGACATAAGGGCAAGGGGAAAATATAGAAGAGAAGAATGTATGATGCCGCCATTGCAATTGAATTTTAAAACCGAAAATGCAGGTGCATTTAATAGTTTAGGTAAAATGAAATTAGTTTGGCCATGCGGAACCGGCAAGTATGATGAACAAATGATATTGAAAGAATACCTGGCATATAAAATTTACAACCTGCTCACAGAAAAAAGTTTTCGGGTACGGTTAGTACGGATAGGATACCATGATACTAAAGAAAAAATTAAGTCCCATACATTTTACGCTTTTTTTATGGAAGATGGGGGTGATTTGGCCAGGAGAAATAATTGCAAAGAAATTAAATCTGAAAAATTTAATACTGAAGCAACCAACCGTGAACAAGCAACCGTGATGACCCTGTTTGAATACATGATTGGAAATTCAGATTGGGCAATTTCTATTTCCAGAAATGTAAAACTAATACGCTTAAAAACTGATAGCTTATCAAGGCCATTTGTAATACCATATGATTTTGATTACTGTGGCCTGGTGGGAGCACTGTATGCAGTTCCCCCGGAGGGGTTACCCATTACATCTGTGCAGCAAAGATTCTATCTTGGGTTCCCCAGAACAATGGAAGAACTTCAAAAGGCATTGCAAATTTTTCACAACAAAAAAAATAGCATGGATTCTTTGATTATGAGCCTGGAGCCACTGGAAGTAACTCATAAAAAACAAATGATAAACTACCTTGATGAGTTTTTTAATACAACAAAAAAAGAAAAAGACATTCAAGCACTTTTTATTGATAAAGCCAGAAATCAATGGGGGTTTTAAGGCCTTTGCCACATAGCCTGTAAAAAGAAAAATCCAAAATAACGTATTGAAACATCAGGCAATACTGATGACCTTACATTGAGGGTTACTTTTTTTACCCATTTCATAACCATAATCCCACCATTGCTTCATTAGCACAGGGTCAAATATCAATGAATTGGTGGTGAGCTCTTTTTCGGGGTAATAAAAATTCAGCGTCACTTTTTTATTTAGTCCTTCAAGCCTGCCAATAATAAGGTCGTCTGTAACTATCTGGTTTAACATAAAAGAAAAAACTCTGGATGTAAGGTCTAATGCATTGCGAACAGGCAAGTTCTTTTTTTTAGTACTTTCTAAATTTCGTAATACAATAATGTCTAATTCGGTAGCTCCTTTTTGAATAGCCTGGTATATTGGTACAACATTTCCCATGCCACCGTCGGCATACTCAAAACCATTTTTTGTTACAAGGCTCATAAAGGGCGCCAGAGAAGAGGAGGCCCAAACCCACTCACAAAAATCATAATAAGTGCAGTCTTTTGCCTGCTTGTATTCTACCTCCAATGTATTTAAATTTGATACGGTAACAATCACATTTTTTTTCTTAATTTTCTCAAAATTCTCTTCGCTAATATTTTTAAAAATAAGTGTGCGCAGATTAACGCTTTCGCCAAATGACTTTTTCCCTTCCAAAAACATTTGCAAAATACCCAGGTGATTAATTTTTGTTTTATAAACCCCGGCCTTCTTTTTTAAAAGAAAAGGGCAGTTATTAAAAATATCATCCTGCGAAACAGATGTAAATACTTTTTTTAATTTTTCAATTTCGCCAATAGATAATAGCGGTACCAGCAGGCTGCCTGTTGAGCTGCCTATAAAAATTTGATACTCTTTTTTGCATACCGATATTAAGTACTCAGCAAGGCCACCTGCAAAAGCCCCTTTGCTGCCACCACCAGAAATTACCAGTGCTTTCATTTTGTAAAATCATTTGGTAAAAAATATATTAATAAAAAAACTAAAGTAAATTCATTTCTATTTAATTTTATATTCTCTATTATACAAGTTAGTAATACTAATTTGCATAGTTTTGTTTTTGGCAATGGAAATAATAAAAATTTAAACCTGCACTATTATATGAAATTTGTAAAAAATATCCTGTTATTGCTGGCCGCACTATTTAGCATAAGTAGTTGTAACAAAGCCGCATCAAATAGCGGAACAACCAATACCCCTCCAACTAATTTAGTGATAAGTTCTGTAGTAAGTACTGATGGCTCAGGTAAGGTTGTTATTACAGCAACAGCTGAAAACACTGCTTCTTACGACTATGAATTTGGCAATGGCAGTGATATAATAACAGTTGCTTCCGGCTCTGTTACCTACAAATATACCGATGGAGGAACCAATACGTATACTGTTTCCGTTACTGCAAAAAGCAGTAGCGGGTTATTTTTAAAAAAATCAATACAGGTAACCGTTACAGTAATTGCTTTGCCACCCACGCTTTTTTGGTCAGAAGAATTTAATACAGATGGTGTCCCTGATCCGACAAAATGGGGCTACGATTTAGGAGACGGATGTCCCGGTAATTGCGGATGGGGAAATAATGAATTAGAATGGTATACCAACCGGCCGGAAAATGTAATTGTACAGGGAGGAATTTTAAAGATAAATGCCATTAAAGAAAATTTTGGAAGCAAATCCTACACTTCAACAAGAATGCTTTCAAAAGATAAATTTGCCTTTAAATATGGTAAAGTTGAAATTAGGGCCAAACTTCCTTCGGGTGTAGGCACATGGCCTGCCCTATGGATGCTGGGTAGTGATATAGCTACTGCAGGATGGCCCGCATGCGGAGAAATTGATATTATGGAGCACCTCGGCAGAAACCTCAATACTATTTACGGCACATTCCATTACCCCGGAAGATCAGGTGGTAATGCCGATGGAGGAACTAAGTTAATAACGAATGCCACCACAGAATTTCATATTTACTCACTTGACTGGACATCCACTTCCATAAAGATTTCTGTTGACGGCGATATCATTCATACGGTTAACAATTCGGTTGCCGTACCTTTTAATCATGATTTCTTCTTTATATTAAATATAGCCATGGGAGGTGGATTTGGAGGACCAGTAGACCCTGCATTTACCAATGGAACTATGGAAGTAGATTATATAAGAATCTACAGATAAACAATAACTGATTTCTCTAAACGGAATGTATAAAAAGAATGCCGTCAGAAATAAATCTGACGGCATTCTTTTATCAAAACTAACTGCTGTATGTGATTAATACAAAGTTTATAGGATTTAGTTTTTGTCTGTTGTTTTTTGTTTTCGGTTTTACAATAGGGTAATCAATGCAGTTTATTTGAAATAACTATTTTTATTTTTTAAAGAATCCCCCAGTCGCTACAATACTTACACAACTATTAAAATGTGAAGCTACAATAAAGCTTTCGGCAATTTTTATGCAAACGTTTGCAGGTTTTTTCCTCCACTAAAAAACAAGATTCTACACCAGAATGCATGATAATGCGTATACTTTTTATATATAAACAACCTATCCCCATTTGGATATGTTGTTCTTTTGACGGTATTGTACAATTTAGTACTCAGGAGTGCAAGCAATAATTTGCTTTTTTTAAATCAATACCTGTAATTTAGCTGTTCAAAAAAAAACATATGAAAAAAATATTGTTCCTGGCTGCAATGGCTGCCGTTAATGTAACTTTTGCCCAAACATTGAATACCCCTCAACCAAGCACTACACAAACTATTAAACAAAATTTTGGATTATCATCTATCGAATTATCCTATTCAAGGCCCAATGCCAAAGGACGTTCGGTAATAGGAGGCCTGGTTCCATTTGGTAAAGTATGGCGCACCGGTGCCAACCAGGCAACTACGCTAAATTTTGGTGATGATGTTACCATTGGAGGCAAAAAAATAGCTGCCGGAAAATATGGCCTTTTGTCTATACCAGATAAAGATAACTGGATATTGATTATTACAAAACAGCTTGATGTTACTTCCCCCGCTGCCTATAAAGAAGAAAGTGACCTGGTAAGAATAAATGTAAAACCAATGATGCTAAATGACAAAATAGAAACATTTACCATCCAGTTTACTAACGTAAAAGCCAGTACCTGCGACTTGAATTTACAATGGGAAAATACTTCTGTTACACTTCCTGTTTCAACTGATGTTGATAGTAAAGTGATGAGCCAGATTAACGATGTTATGACGAAGGACAATAAGCCCTACTATAATGCTGCAATGTATTATATGGACAATAGTAAAGACCTTAACCAGGCCCTAACATGGTTTAACAAAGCGGTTGAACAAAATCCTACTGCCTTTTTTATGCAATACCAAAGGGCAAATTGCCTGGTTAAATTAGGCAAAAAACAAGAAGCTATCGCAGCTTCCACTAAATCGTTAGAGTTATCAAAAACAGCAAATAATGCAGACTATGTTAAATTAAACGAAGATTTACTTAAGTCGCTGCAATAAGTTTTTGCAATAATGGCCGGTCGGTTTTTTATCCTTTATCATTTAAAACATTTATTGATAAAGGGCTGAAGGTGTATTAAATGGTAATATTAAAAAAATATTGAAATCCCTGAATTTTTAACTATTTTGTAGAAAAATTATACGATAATGCTACATGTAATTGTTCCCATAGATTTTTCCCCAACTTCTTTTAATGCCGCACATTATGCAGCAAAAATGTATAAAGGCAATGCTGATGTAACTATTATATTATATCATTATTACGGCCATGGGGAAGATACTGTAACAGCACTTAATTTTTTAACCAGCCTTAGAGACGAATTTAATGGTATGGCAAATACTGTTGAAACAGAACTGGAATCGGGTGATAATTTTATTGATAGCCTTGCTGCTTATGCACATGTAAGGGGAGCATTTATGATAGTGATGGGACTTACCGGAAAAACAGGAATGGCCCAGCGTTTTTCCGGAAGTAACACCCTTAAAATAGCTGAAAAAGAAGTTTGCCCTGTTCTGATTGTTCCTGAAGATGCAAAATTTGAGGGTATTTCAAATGCGTTGATATCAGCTGATTTAAATTCTGTAGAAAATACTCCCACCCTGCTTACAGTAAAAAGGGTATTGCAACTTTTTAACAAGCCTGCCCTGCATGTTTTAAATGTTAACAGCGACACATGGATTCAATTAACTCCGGAAATTAAGGCTGAAAGAGACAAGATGGAAGTTTTAATGGCAGACTTTAGCCCGGAATTTTACTTCATGCGGCTATATGATTTTCATGAATCTGTAGACATGTTTGCAAGAGATAAAAATATTGACTTGATAATTATAGCACCTCGTTACCATAGTTTTTTTGACCGGTTGTTTAAAACACAACATACCAATAAATTGATTTACCAAAGCAAAGTTCCTGTGCTTGCGGTACATGAATAAAAGCATGTAGGATTTACAAGATATTGATGCCATCAATTTACTTTACTGTATTTTTTTTTAGGGCTGCTTTTGGCATTTTGCAATTATTTCCCCTATGATAATTACATTTCAATAACAGCTTTTATAACCCCATTTGCAGGATTTAGCCATGATTTAAATTGCGCCTGCACCTCATTAAACTTAACCCTGTGTGTTATATAGTTAAGTGGCTGTATATCTCCGGATTTAATAGAACTGATTACCTGTTCAAAATCACTGCGGGTGGCATTGCGGCTGCTCATTAATGTTGCTTCCCGCTTATGAAATTCTGGATGGCTTATTTCAAAGGTTTCTTTCTGCAGACCAACCAAAACAAATCTCCCTCCATGTGCCAAATATTGAAAGGCTGTATTAATTGCTTTCAGGCTACCGGTGGCATCAATTATTACTGTTGGCATATCCCCGTTGGTGATTTTCTGCAATCGTTCCAAAACATTTTCGGCACTGCCATTTATTATAAAGGGTATGCCTAATTTATCGGCGCAAAAATTAAGTCTTTGTTGATTAATATCCAGCGCTATCACTTTTGCACCAGCAGCACGGGCAAACTCCATAATACCCAATCCTATTGGACCCGCCCCAATTACCAGTACAAACTCACCTGGTGTTACTGCTGCCCTTTTTACGCCATGTGCACCAATGGCAAGAGGTTCTATCAATGCCAATTCTTCCAAGCCCAGGCCTTCTCCTCTTACAATACAATCCAATGGCACCGAAATAAATTCTTTCATTCCTCCATCGATATGAACCCCAAAAACATTAATGGTTACACAGCAGTTTAGCTTACCATTTCTACAGGCAATACATTTACCGCAATTAAAATAGGGTATAATTGTCACTGCTTCCCCTTTGTTATAACCTGCGGCATCCTCTACTTCCAATGCAAGTTCATGGCCCAATACTTTTGGATAATTAAAATAGGGTTGTGTGCCTTCGTACGCATGCAAATCGGTGCCACAAATACCGATCTTTTTTACCCGCAATATTGCCTGGCCGTTTGACGGCGGCGGCATGGGTATTTCCCCGTATTTTAATTCTCCCGGTTTACTGCAGACCAAACTCTTCATACTACATTTATTTAACCATGGGTTGAAGTGTATTCCACATTTCCTTTGCAACAAACAAATTTCCCTTCGGAGTAAGATGCACCCTGTCGGCAGTTAAAATCCCTTTTTCTGCATTGGTGGGATTATTAGTTTTTAAATAATCGGAAAACGCTTTGTGTAAATCGCACACCGGGAGGGAAAGCTCTTTTGCCATATCCCTGATTATTTTACTGTATTGATTTAAATCACCATCCTGTTGATTGGAATTATCATTCCGTTCGCCAATTACCGAAGGCGTGCATACAACTACTTTGATATTTTTATCCTGAAGTTTTTTGATGATGGCACGGTAAAATTTTTCAAATTTATCGGGATCTGTACCTGTACCCGAACTGGCTTTATGCCATACATCATTAATGCCTACATAAATAACCACCAGGTCGGGTTGCCTGCTTAATACATCGTCCTCCATTCTTAAATAAAGATCATACACTTTGTTGCCGCCAATACCGGCTCCAATCAATTCTATCGAATCCTGTAAACCGGCTTTCTTTATTATACTATCCAGTTTAACAATGTATCCACTGGGCTGTACACCAGCCTGGGTAATAGAATCACCAAAAAAAACTATTTTCATTTTTCTTGAAGAATTGGTAAGTGAAAACAATGTTAAAGCAGCCAGTGGCAAAATTGTAAATAAATATTTCATTGTTATTTTTATTGGTTCGTAAATATTTTTGTTGCAAATTGATTTAATTTATCCGGTATTGTTCAATTTATTTTTTAGTTGCCCTGCCTGTATCTGCAACAGTGTTTTTATCTGCCGTAAAATGATAAACACCCGACCCAACCTGCAATAGTGAATACCCATCTTCTGTACCTGAAACTTTTATCCCATCTGCTAATGATATAGCTTTACCATTTTCGGTTATAGTTGAGGCATTTGAAGAAGGGATATATACCGTTGCAGTTGTATTGGCAGGTATTTCAACATCCATATTAATTTTATCATTTGCTATTTGCCACCCACTGCTAACATTGCCATAATAAGTTTTTAATGATGCGGCAGCATTTGTAAAACCACCACCAATATGCGGCTGTATTTTTATATGCTTATACCCCACTCCATCTTCATAGGTATCAATGCCCACCATTGTACGATACATCCAATCGCCAATTGCACCATAAGCATAATGGTTAAAAGAATTCATGCCTGGTGTTTGAAAACTGCTATCGGGTTTTTCTCCATCCCATCTTTCCCAAATAGTAGTAGCACCCATTTTTACAGGGTATAGCCACGATGGGTAAGTATCCTGCAATAATAATTTATACGACAGATCGGTAAATCCAAAACGGGTTAATACATGGCACAGATAAGGTGTTCCAAGAAACCCCGTGGTTAAATGATCATCATAACTTCTTACATTGTCTGCAAGGCGTTCTGCAGCCTTTGCCCTTTCACTCTCCGGCAACATATCAAAATTTAAAGCCAGCACATAAGCAGTTTGTGTGCTGGATATAAGGCGGCCGTTGGGTGTTACATACTCTCTCAAAAATGCTTCTTTTACTTTTTGCAATAATGACGAATACATTGCTGCATCATCGGGCTTATTTAAAACCTTAGCCGTGTTCAATAATATCTGTACAGAATTGGCATAAAAACATTGCGCTATTAAATATTTATCTGTAACGGCTGACCTGCCATCATTGTCATCAAACGGACGGTAAAAAAGCCAGTCACCAAAATGAAAGCCCCTGTTCCATAAATTATTGGTACTTGAATCTGTCATGTATTTTACCCATGCTTTCATACTGCTATATTGGGTTTCCAGAATTTTTTTATCGCCATAGGCTAAGTACATATTCCACGGAATAATGGTGGCGGCATCTGCCCAACCTGTTGATCCACCCGCATTTGGGCCAAGCACATTGGGTATAACAAAAGGAACTTTACCATCAGCACCCTGGTCGGCTGCAAGGTCTTTTAACCATTTGGAGAAAAAACTATTTACACCAAAATTAAAAGTAGCTGTCCTGGAAAAAGCCTGCGCATCACCCGTCCAGCCAAGCCGTTCATCACGTTGTGGACAATCTGTTGGTACATCCAAAAAATTTCCCATTTGCCCCCATTGTATATTATGTTGTAATTGATTGATCATGGCATTGGATGAAGTAAAATTTCCTGTTGGCTTCATGTCGGAAAATAAAACTGCCGCTACAAAATTATCCGGGTTTATTTCACCCGGGTAGCCTTCAATTTTTATATACCTGAATCCATAAAAAGTAAAATGAGGCTCAAAAACTTCTTCACCCCCACCTTTTAAAATATAAGTGGCA
>JAYVZR010000065.1:0-6703 GCA_043783135.1 Ferruginibacter sp.
AAGCGAAATAAGTACAAGCAAGCAGGCTAAAATCATTATCAGAAATACAGAACTTGATGTTCCTTTCAATTCCAAGACTGACAAGTTTGAAACGCTATCAAAAATCTTAGTCCATGATTCAGTTAGAAATAAACTTATCCTTGAAGACGTGAAGGCTGAAATAAATATAGGAAAGAAAGTAGTTATTATCACTGAACGCAAAGAGCATATTGATTCGCTATATCAATATCTAAAACAGTCTTATGAGGCGATAACTTTAAGCGGAGATGATTCTGAAATCAATAAAAATTCTAAATGGAAAATTTTAAAAGCCGGAAATTATCAGGCATTAATTACCACGGGACAATTTTTCGGCGAAGGAACTGATTTACAAAATGCAAACTGTTTATTTCTGGTTTATCCGTTTTCATTTGAAGGCAAGCTAATTCAATATATCGGCAGAGTTCAACGTTCCGAGGTAGCTCCCATTATTTATGATTATCGTGATATTAAAATAGAATATTTAAATAAATTGTTTCTTAAACGAAATACTTATTACAGGAAAATTGATAGACAAGCAACGCTATTCGATGAGCCAACAGAAGAAATTGCTAATTCAAAAAATATTACCACAATTGAGAAGGAAATAAAAATTTCTATTGAAGAACTTGAGTTTCGTTATGGCAGTGTTGCTTTTAAATATCTGATTCAGGAAACAAAAGCGAAACTTGAATTTGAAATAGAAAATCTTGAAGTAAGACCTGAGTTCGAGGTCTTGAAACCTTATTTTGCAAAAGCACTTAAATCAAAGAATTCAAGAGTTTACATCCATGCGGAGTTTGAAAATAGTAAACTGGTTTCTCAGTTGGCAACTTCTGCTGATATTGAGAAAATAAACAGGGAAGTAATTGAAGGGGTGAAGTTCAAATTTATTACAAAGAATTTTTTCGGACAGAAACAGATAACTGAAGAAAATCTTTTAACAGCAACAGAACTGCAAAATCGCAAGCAAGAACTTTATTCAGATGGAGAACAACTTTTGGACGACATCCTAAAGAACAAGGACTTTAAACATTCACAACAATTACGTTTTTTAGCATACAGGCACGAAGGAATACATCTAAAAATCAGATTTGTGTTAAGCCCCTTCTCATTCGTATTTCTATTATCAGGCGAACAACAGTTCCATATTATTTTAGAAACCCTTGACACAGAAGAAGCAACTTATTTATGGCACACTGACAAAACCAAACAAGCCCTCATAAACAAAGTAAAAGATATTGACCAGCAGCTAGACATAATTCGCAACAAAGGCAGACAAATATTTCTAGAAACAAAACCTGAAAACTTTTCAAGAATATTACATGACTATTCCGACAAAAAGAAAGGGTTCATTATTTGGAAAGATTTACTGGAAGAACAAATCGTATGATATACCAAGCCAATAATTGCACTATGACTTGAAGACGATAGGCGAGTCACAGAATGACACAAAGAAAATAATTGATAACATAATGCTTCCAGAATATAAAATAGGTAATTATTTTATCGGGACTAAACAAGGTCTATTAACAATAATTCAAAAACTTCGATAAAGCAGCGTACAACAAAAGGTTGCTGCAAATGGGGCTGGAAGTACAAAAACCCTATACAGTCAGTTTGGCAAATAAATGCCGGTATATTTACTCCTTGCCAAAAAAAACTTCAAAAAAAATATTGCGCTGTACCTTTGTAAGGTAAAGTACAAAAATCATAAGTATGGAATTTGTTGATTATTATAATATACTGGGCGTTGATAAAAAAGCAACGGAAGATGATATTAAAAAAGCTTATCGAAAATTAGCGAGGAAACTGCATCCTGATTTAAATCCCAACGATAAAGATGCCCATAAAAAATTTCAGCAGGTAAACGAAGCAAACGAAGTTTTGAGCGACGCCGAAAAAAGAAAGAAATACGATCAGTATGGAAAAGACTGGCAACATGCGGACCAGTTTGAACAACAACGCCGGTCGCAACGGCAATCACCATTTTCTTCCGAAGGCCAGCAATTTTCCGGTGGCGATGAGGGAGATTTTTCAAGTTTTTTTGAATCTATGTTTGGAGGATCAGGCCGCAGCAGGCAAACAAAATTCAGGGGGCAGGATTATAATGCCGAGCTAAAACTTAACCTGACCGATGCGCTGGAAACCCAGCAGCAAACGCTGACTGTAAACGGAAAAAATATCCGTATTACCATTCCGGCCGGTATAGAAAACGAGCAGGTAATTAAACTAAAAGGGCATGGAGCACCGGGTGTAAATGGCGGTCCGGCAGGCGACCTGTTTATCACTTTCGTAATTGCCAGTCACCCAACATTTAAAAGGGCAGGTAACGACCTGTACACTCATGCGATTATTGATTTGTACACAGCTATGCTTGGCGGTGAAACAACTATTGATACGTTGAAGGGAAAAGTAAAATTAAAAGTAAACCCCGAAACGCAGTTCGGTACCAAAATAAGATTAAAAGGAAAAGGTTTTCCGGTGTATAAAAAAGAAGGAGAGTCTGGTGATTTGTATGTTACCTACGATATAAAACTACCTAGTAATTTAACCGAAAAGCAGAGGGCATTATTCACTGAATTATCACAGCTAAAATAAATTATTGTATGCCAGCAACACATTTAATAGCAGCCAATGAATTTTGTATTTATCACAACATAGAGCCATCTTTTATTTATTCTTTGCAGCAATCAGGCTTAATAGAAATTACCGTGGTAGAAGAAAAACCCTTTGTTGAAGAAAGCGAATTGCCGCAATTGGAAAAGCTGGTACGCCTGTACCGTGAAATGGATATTAACCTGGAGGGGATAGAAACCATTACTTATTTATTGCAACGTATGAATGAAATGCAGCGGCAGATTGTACAGCTTACCAATAGGCTGAGTATGTATGAAAACGAATAATATTTTAGTAAGTGTCTGTTTCTTTTTCCAAAACCATAAACTCAAGCGGTTGCAGGTGTTTACCTGAATAACCATCTTCTGTAAATGCCTTTCTTTCGCCTGTATCTTTATAGCCGTATCGTTTGTACCAGTTGATCAGTTCTTCCCTTGCAGAAATTACTGTCATATAAATTGCATTGCATTGCAAATGATGGGCATATTCTTCAGCTGCTTTTAATAATTGTTTACCAATACCAAACCCTTGCGATTGTGGCGATACACTAAACATGCCCAGGTAAATTTTATTCCCAATTGGTTGCAGGTTTACGCAACCGGTTATTTCCTGTTGTTCATTGGAATATATTGCAAAAATGCTGTTGGGCAATTGCATTACCTGTAGCAGGTGGCTTTCGTCTGTGCGTATATCGCCTGCAATAAGGTGGGCTTCTGTTGTCCAGCCTTGTTTAGAGCCTTCCCCCCGGTAAGCGCTGTTAAGTAATGAGGTAATTGTTGTAATATCTGCAGCCCCGGCAACAGAAATATGTTGGTTTGAAAATGAAAACATAATGGTGGCGAAATTAAAATATTTTGATTTATTCAATAATTTTATTTGAACAAAACAACTTTCGATAAAATTTCTTTGCGAAAAGGAAATTATAACACCTTAATAATAACGTAACATGCATAGCAATTTTTTTTGTTTAACTTTAATAGAAACTATAAAATATGAACTGGCCAATTTTAATTATGTTCGGTATTGCAGCTATTGCATTGGTTGTTTTTTTAATAAAACGTAATACCAAAGATGAAAAAGTATTCGAAGATAAAATGAACAACGATTACCATAAATCAAAAGCAGAGGAAGGGGATGCCGAAATTGATGAGGTGATGAAATAAATTAAATGGAGGAATTTTTCTTTAAAAAATGGCCATCCGTTCCTATGTTTACGGTTTTAATTTGATGTGAATTATATACTATTTAATTATAAAAAAAAGCAGATAGAGCTGCTTTTTTTATTAAATATAATCAGGTAGTTTTTATTTTACTGGTTAATAATCATCTGCTTTGTTATTACATTTCCGGCAGACTTACATATTACTACATAAGTACCTTTTACAAATAAGTCGCTATGTAATGGTAAAGAAATAGTTTGACCTGCGTTAATATTAGGCGTCAGTTTTGTTTCCTGCATTTTTTTCCCGTTTATATCATACAATTCAACACTCGCATTTTTTAAATTTGTTGAAGTTTTTAAGTAAATATTTCCGCCGGTATTAATTGTTGGAAATATTGAAACAGAACTTTTGTCCGCATTCACTATCCTGATTATGGATGAATAAGCAACTTTTTGATCTTTATCAACCATGCGCAGCCTGTAATAATTATTACCGCCTAAAGGAGAAATATCTGTGTATCCATAACTTTTGTCAGTACCGATAGTTGTTCCCTGGCTTGTATTTACTTTTGCCACTGAAATAAAATCTGTACCATTAGCGCTACGTTCTACTTCGTAATATTCGTTATTTATTTCGCCTGTTACAGCCCAGTTAAGTTTAATATTTTTACCTGCATTTTTTCCATCGAACCTGATTAGTTTAACAGGTAATGGAGCAGTGATATTCATACTGATTCTGTTTTGCCCTGAATTTTCATAATATTCCAGAACTAAATCGTAATTACCATTTAAGGTTGTAGAATAAGAGTTTACAGTATAGCTTTGAAGAACCCAGTTGTTTATTGCCCATGTGCTGCCACCGTCAAGACTAAGCCTGTATCCATCATCACCACCAACTATAAAAGTGTAAGTGCCATTTGCAAATGTTTTATTAAGACGGTAACGTGCGCTGAAAGTTTCTGTTTGTAAACCACAGGCGCTGGTGTTGTAGGTTACATTGTCGCCGCCAAAATTTTCATCAAAATTTGGGTTAATGGCTGTACCTTCTGTAACAATTCCGACATAAATGTTAAAATTAATTCCATCATAAATATATCCATTCCATACATTGCCGGTACCATATATGGCTTCATTTTCACTACCTGTACAAACTGTTTGCAGATCAAATGAAACCCTGTTGCCACCACCATTTTCGTAATACTCCAGTACCATATTAATATTACCGCTTAATGCTGTGGTATAAGTTGTTGATGTATATCCATGATCGGCCCAGTTATTAATTGTCCATGTTGCACCACCATCTAAACTAAGCCTGTACCCATCATCGGCACCAACAGTAAACTGGTAATTACCTGCTGCAAAATTTTTGATAAGTTTATATCGGGCACTAAAAGTTTCTGTATAAACGGGTGAACCATTTGTAGGATAGTTTGCTGTATTGCCACCAAAGTTTTCATCAAAATTAGGGTTGGCTGCAGTGCCTTCATTTACATAGCCCATATAGGTAGTAAAACCCATATTGTCATAAAGGTATCCTATCCATAAATTGTTGGTACCATAGGTAACTTCATCGCCGGGTGGAGGAGGGGTATTTCCCAAACCTGCCACTGAAATGAATAAGATAAATATTGGTATAACTAAAAATTGTTTCATAGTAGGATTTTGATTTTCTTTTGTCAGTGTAAAATTGTAACTAATTGTTATATCAGTCGTATTTTTTCGTTTAATCACCGTATTTTTTCGGTGAACAATTAAAAATCACCGTTCTTATAAAACGGCCGCCTTGTTTAATTTGCTTATTCAGGCTTTCATATATGTATAACTATTGCCGTTGAAAACAACATGTTTCCGTACCCGTAATTCAGCATAGGTTGTATTGTATAATACAAAATATAGCTTTAGTTTTAACTGGAAACAACCAACAGGTTTATTGCAAAGAAAAATTTCCTCTTTATCATCAAACAAATTAACAAATGAAAAAATTGACCCTGTTAATAGCTGCTTTGTGCATTGTACTTATGAGTTGCAGCCAAAATACACCAGGCGAAATTGATACAATACTAACAGCTTATGCAAGATTGTATAAATTCAATGGATCGGCTCTGGTAACAAAAAATGGAAAAATTATTTTAAATAAAGGATACGGTTACCGCAATGCCGCCAATAAAGTGTTGAACAATGAAAATACTGTTTACCAGTTAGGTTCTATTACCAAGCAGTTTACCTCTGCTATTATTCTGAAATTACAGGAGGAAAAAAAACTTACTGTAAAAGATAAACTTAGCAAATATTTTCCTGCATATCCCAAAGGAGACAGCATAACAATTGAGCAACTGTTGTCGCATACATCAGGTATTTACAGTTATACCAATGACCAGAATTTTATGGCTACTCAAGTAACTAAGCCATCCGACCGTGAAAAGATGATGGCCTTGTTTAAGGATAAGCCACTTGATTTTTCGCCGGGCACCGGCTGGAATTATTCTAACAGCGGATATTCTTTATTAGGATACATTATTGAAATAGTGGCAAATAAGCCCTATGAGCAGGTGGTACATGAATATATATTTACCCCATTACAAATGATACATAGCGGGTTTGATTTTGCTGATTTAAAAACTGACGAAAAAGCAATAGGTTATTTTAAGTTGGATAACACAAATGCATTATTAGCGCCCATTGTAGACTCATCTGTTTCCTTTTCGGCCGGGGCTATCTATTCTACTACAGGTGACTTGTTTTTGTGGCATAAGGCCCTAGAGGCAAATAGTATTTTAACCAAGGCAGAGCAGGATAAAGCGTATACCCCTGTACGTAATAAATACGGCTATGGCTGGAATATAGATAGCTTGGAGGGAAAAAGAAGGGTTACACATGGCGGGGGGATACATGGATTTACTACCA
>JAYVZR010000066.1:0-2440 GCA_043783135.1 Ferruginibacter sp.
TTGTACATAATATTTTCAACACCAATTTTCAAAGGGGGGTAATTAGTTATTTTTTAACAGGGTTTTGTTTAATATTTCGGTGAGTTTTTGCTTGGTATGCAAAGGGAAATCTCCTCTCATCATCCAGTCGTAATACTGCGGCTCAGCCTTTAATACATCAATAACCGGACGCCCCTTGTGCTTGCCAAAGTTAAATACTTCAATGCCTTTTTCGTTAAACAAGAAACGCCTGGCATAATCCACAATTTTTTCTTCCCCAATAGAGCCTAAAATACTGTCTACCGAGTTACCCAAATTGGGGTAACGCTTAAGCTGGGCACGCAATACATCAATAGTAGCATTTACGTCAGCTTCGGCACTATGCGCATCTATCAGTTCTTTTTCGCAATAATATTTATAGGCAGCTGTTAGTGTACGGGGTTCCATGGTGTAAAAAATATGCTGCACATCTACCATTCTCCGGGTACTAAGATCAACCTCCATACCTGCCCGCAAAAATTCTTCCATCAGCATCGGGATGTCGAAGCGGTTGCTGTTATATCCTCCCATATCACAGTTTTCTATAAACTGTTTTAGTTCGTTGCCTGCCTGTTTAAAAGTAGGGGCATCTTTAACCATTTCGTCGCTAATACCATGTATTGCTGTTGTTACTGCCGGGATAGACATTTGCGGATTGATGAGTTTTCGCTTTACCTGCCTGCTGCCATCTGGTAAAATTTTTATCATGGCTATTTCTACAATCCTGTCTGTAGAAAGGTTTACACCGGTAGTTTCTAAATCAATAAAGGCAATTGGGCGGATTAGTTGTAAAGACATTGGACTTATTATTTTTATTTTATTTGAAGGTATAACAAAAAGTAAACAATTTGCATGATTGGCCAATATTAAGATACCGTTACAAACCTGCCGATTGAAATACTAAAGGCAAGTTAAGATTTAAATAACAAAAAAAGATGGCTCCAAACTTGACAGGGTAAATTTGTATCTTTGATTTTTATTGAACCCTTATATAACCAAATTGTTTACCATGAAAAAAAATATTTTAATAATGCTTTTTGTAATGATTGCCGTTATTGGTATAGTTTCCTGCGGAGCAAGTAAAAAGGGCACTGGCTGCCCGATGACAGAAGGTATTATTCACTAAACTTTGCTTTTTATATATTATGAACTGGATTGAAATAACCAATGAATTACAATTGGAAGAGGTTAAGAGTCTGTCAAAAACAAAACCCCAGCTAATTTTTAAACATAGTACCCGCTGTTCTATCAGCAGTATGGCTAAACATCGTTTGGAAAAAACAGCAACCCCGGGTGAAATAGATTTTTATTACCTGGACCTTATTAAGAACCGGAATATTTCTCAAAAAATAGCAGAAGAATTTAACATACGCCACGAATCGCCACAGGTACTGTTGATAAAAAACGGAGAATGTATTTATGACGAAAGTCATTCTGGTATTACAATGGATGAAATTACAGAACAGGCAGCGGCTTAATTGCAATTACAACATCTTCTTTTTATACCACTGTCTTACTACAGTTTATAATGTCAATAAAAATTCTTTTAGTAAATTAAAATCTGCTTCAATTTTAGTACTATTTTTTTCTAACAAAAGTTGCTGCTGTACTGTTGCCGGTATTGATACCTTTTCACCAATTACAGATTCTACCACATCATAAAATTTTACAGGATGGGCTGTTTCCAAAACAATGCCTTTTTCTGCATGATTATTTTGCAAATATTGTTCTAATGCAAGGTAGCCTACCGCACCATGAGGATCTAATAAATATCCTTGTGTTTGATACATATTTTTTATGGTACTTCTTGTTTCAACATCCGTAATACTGCAACTGCTTAATATATTTTTAAGGTCTGCAAACTGGTGATGAAAAATTTCAAGGATGCGTATAAAGTTGCTTGGGTTACCTACATCCATTGCATTTGAAATAGTGGCCACCGCTTTTTTAGGCTGGTATTTTTCTGTTTGCATAAAGGTGGGTACAATATCATTTGCATTGCAGGCTGCAATAAAATGTTTTACGGGCATGCCCGATACATGTGCCAGTATGCCTGCACAGATATTGCCGAAATTACCACTGGGCACAGATATCACCGGCGGGTTATTTTTTTGTGCCCATTGTTTGTACGCAAATAAATAATAAAATTGCTGTGGTAACCACCTTGCCACATTGATTGAATTGGCGGAAGTAAGAAATAATTTTTTATTTAATTCCTTATCGGTAAATACGTGTTTTACCATTTGCTGACAATCATCAAAACTTCCGTTTACTTCCAGGGCGTGAATATTTTTTCCAAGGGTTGTCAATTGTTTTTCCTGAACAGAACTTACTTTTCCGGATGGATATAATATCACTACTTCTATTCCATCTACATCATAAAAACCATTGGCTACGGCTCCGCCTGTATCGCCGGATGTTG
>JAYVZR010000067.1:0-6695 GCA_043783135.1 Ferruginibacter sp.
CTACAATTTGTGCATCGGCACAAAAGCTGCTGAAGTAAATATTTTACCACACGCCATTCAAACATTGATTTTATAGTACCAATTACATGTGCTAAATAATAAATACCCATTTTTGCAAATGTGCATTTATTATTAGGAGTAAAACGAAATAATTTTGCTTTAAAAATTATTGCCAATCCTTTTCTTTAAATCAGCTTTTTTACAACCTTCCCTATTGTTAAACCTTGAACAATAATTGAAAATAAAACAATGATATAGGTGATTGTAACAAACATGTCGCCAAACATATCTTTGGGCAACGACAATGCCAAAGCCACTGAAATACCGCCACGCAATCCGCCCCAAACCAAAATTGGAAGCGCATTTTTTTCAAAAGCTTTGTTGTATTTTAATACTGTCAGGGGTAACCAAACCGATACCAAACGTGCCAATAGTACAATAGCAATACTTATTAAACCCAGCCACAAATAAACCC
The DNA here is from genome assembly GCA_043783135.1 of Ferruginibacter sp. Classification (GTDB taxonomy): domain Bacteria; phylum Bacteroidota; class Bacteroidia; order Chitinophagales; family Chitinophagaceae; genus Ferruginibacter. The sequence goes on from JAYVZR010000067.1 coordinate 476, forward strand.
AGGTAAAATTAATAACCAGCATTTCCATTCCTATCAGTAAAAATAAAACGGCATTCATAATTTCATCAATCATTTCCCAAAATTTATCAACGTAATCCCGGGTTTCATCACTCATTCCAAACTGGCGGCCCTTGTTACCAAGCATTATACCTGCCACCACCATTGCCAATGGGCCGCTGATGTGGAGCTTATCCGCCAGCATAGAGCCACCCATAACAACAGCCAATGTAATCATTACCTCAACCTTGTAATTATTAATAGATTTTAATGCCCAAAATCCAATATAGCCAAGCAGCACACCCAATAAAATTCCACCACCTGCTTCTTTTAAAAACAACAAAAAAATGTCAAGGCCAGAAAGGTTTTCAAAGCCAGCCGAAATGATTTCAAAAATGCTTATAAATACTACAACAGCTACTCCATCATTAAATAAACTTTCGCCACTGATTTTTGTTTCCAGCGATTTTTGAATATTCGCTTCTTTCAAAATCCCAATCACGGCAATGGGATCAGTTGGCGAAATCAGTGCCCCAAAGAGCAAGCAATAAATAAAATGTATTTCCAGGTGAAACGCTTTACAAACCAGAAACAGTAAAGCACCTACTAAAAAAGTAGAAATCAAAACACCAATAGTGGAGAATGTCAGAATTACGGTGCGCTCTTTTTTTATCTCGTCCATTTTAATATGGATAGAACCGGCAAAAAGCAAAAAGCCCAGCATAATTTTCATTAAAACAGTGTAAAAGTCAACTGTATTTATTAAGCGTATTGTATGGCTAAACAATTTTGGATAAACGTTACCCAGCAACACAATTGCCAGTGAACTTACCAGGGCAATTATCATTACACCAATGGTGTTGGGGAATTTTAAAAACCGAAAATTGACGTAACCAAACACGGCGGCCAATACAATGATTATTGCAAACGAGTTATATAATTCCATGCTTACATTTTAATTTCTATTATTTATTTTTTAATTTTTGTTCCAGCACTTTCATAAAATAACCACCCACAACGCTTCTTGCCTGAAACCCAACCATCTTGCCGTCCGTAGTTTCATGCCAGTCGCTTATTGGTACACGGCTGGTGGTTTGCGTTGCATACTTATACATCGGGCTGGCAAGGGCATTAAAATCTTTTTGATTGCTGGCCAAAACAGATGTCCATATTACCCAGTCTGATTTAGTGTAGGTCTTCCGGCTATCAAGCGGTAACCCAAAATCATTTTGTTTGGTAAGATAGTATTTTACTTCTGCCTCATACACTTCTTTTGGAAACAGGTTTAATTTTAAAAGCTTGTCCCATACAAGATTGTACTTCTGGCTCCATGTTCCCTTATCATTAAAAGTTAAAGAATAATGATCACCATCTGCCGCCATTTCCATCCACTTTTTTACCATGTCTTTGGTAATGCTCCTGTATTTCGCTGCGGTCTGCAGGTCCCCTGCTTTTTCTGTCATTTGTACATAACCGCCCAATGCAACAATTGCTTTCATCGATAAATTGGCATTGCGTGCAAGGTGGCCCGCAAAATCATCGGTACATAATTGCAGTGCGGGGTCAAGCCCTTCTTTATTTAAGTAATCCGCCCAGGTGGCCAATGTTTTCCAATGCTTTTTTGCAAACAGTGTATTGCCCGTTGCTTTGGTAATGGCTGCGGTAAGTATCATCATATTGCCACATTCTTCCACCGGCATATCCTCTCCGTAAGTTTGGCCATTAGCAAGGGGATAAGTACCCAAATCGTGTGCAGGAAAGGGTTTTACCCACTTGCCGCTTTCACTGTAATAAAATATTCCGTTTAACATTCCTTCAAGCAACTGAGGGTTGTATGCAAGATAAAGTGGCGCTGATGGATAGGTTACATCAACGGTGTTGATAGAACCATTGCTAAAATTTTCTTTTGATAAAAACAAAATTTCGCCCTGTGGGCTTTTAAGTAATTTATGTGCTGCTATGCTTTGCCGATAAGCCAGCTCACATAATTTTGCATAACTTTCTCCACCAGCTTTAAAAGCATCATCATAAATCATTTTGTTAATTGCTTCACATTTTTTAATGGTGGTTTTATAGTCGGCAGCTGCCTGTGATAATTGCTGCTCAATTTTTGTTGTGCCATTTTGGTTCCACCATGGCCGCAGGTTGGTTTTAAAATATTGTACAGAAAATAAATCATCATAGCCCATTAAAATAAGCTGCTCTTTAACAGCAGTTCCTACTTTACCCATACCCATAACTGTATTCAATAATAAATGTTTTCCGTTGCTAATATTACCGGCTGTTGCTGGCATAAAAACTTTTGACAGGTCGCCATCTTCAGATATGGATTGTTTTACCGCTGCACCTGATGGCACTGATACATACATATAGCCCCAGTCAATACGCAGGTCATCTCCTTTCTTTTGTAATAGTGGCTGATCTTTGGTACCTGCTTTTAAAATAGATAATCCATCAGCAGTGTATTGTTGTGCAATGATTGCCTGTGCAGGCATATTGACAGCGATATCTGTTGAGGCACCAAAATACAATTGTACATCATGCATTATGCCATCAATTGATTTTACTTTAGCACTGATGTACGATACGGGTCTTGCTAAAATAGCCAAATTATTTATCAGCAGGGGAGAAGTAAATGTCAGCAGCAGGTTTACTTTACCACAGGTAAAATTGTAAGTGGTTTGTGTGGCATTTAATTGTACACTGTTTTGTACAGCAGTTTGTATTGAATTATTCATGGTTTCTTTTGGCTCTTCAACAATGCCTGCATCCAGCATGGCACCACCTACATTATTGATAACATGAATGGCTAAAATATTTTCTCCTTTTTTTATTTTACTTTTTACATCGGCTGGTACAGGCAGGTAAATATATTTGTTCGTCCACCCAACTTTTTTATAAACCGTTTCGCCATTAAGGTAAACTTCCACATCATCATCATGATTTAATTTTAAAAACAGGTTATTTGAGTTAAGGTCTGTCATGGTGAATTTTCTTCTTACCCAGATATCTTTTGTTTGCCACATTGTTTTTGAAATACCTTCATTATTACCAAAAGGAGCGATTCCTTTTTTCCATTGGCTGTCGTCAAAGCCGGTATTCATCCAGTTTTCACCTGGATTTGTTTCTGTATAGGCCGCTTCATAATTTACTTCATCGCCGGCAGGCAGGATGGTTTTATATACCTGCCCCACACTTCCTAAAAAGCGATAGGTTGTTCCATCTACTTTTAACAGACCAATTAAAGAATGATCGGCACCTGTCCAGTGTTTGGTAGGCGAAGCGGTTAACTCATCTGTTGTTGACCAGATGCTGAAATACGGATCGTGTGTTATTAAAGGGTAGGCGGGGGCCTTGGTACTTTGCGCAAAAGCAACACAAATATTTAAAACCAAACAAAATAATACAGTCAATTTCTTCATGATACAATTATTTATTAAAACGTTTATGTGAAACTCTTCTCTGTTAAGCAGCGGCTTCGTATAAAATGAGTATAGACCAAAAGTATTGTTTTTTCCTTTAACATAGAAGCGATATTAAAAACCATAATAAGTATCAGTCACAGCAATATTTATTAACTTTATACAATTGTAGTAAAGCTTAAATACAGCGGTAATTTCTCTGCTTACTTTATTACATTACCCTGTGTAGAATGGATACCATTGCTTGACATAAACAACAGCTATGATTTGGTGTACAATTGGTTTACTATTTTAAATTAAAGTCTAAGTGCAGATGTTTTAATATGGTTTACACGGAACTCGCTTTATACAAATGTAATTTCAAAAATAACCAGGCAACATGAAAACAATATTTGATAAAACAACAAGAGATGAATTGATTAACAGGACCAATACGCTTAATGAAAACAGCATGGCCCAATGGGGTGAAATGAGCGTGTCGCAAATGGTGAAACATTGTGTACAATGGGAAGAAATGATATTGGGTAAGAGAGTGTATAAACAATCTTTTATAGGTAAATTATTTGGAAAATCTGCATTGAAGAGTATGCTCAAAGATGATAGCCAAGTGAAAAGAAACATGCCTACTGTTCCTGCGTTTAAAATAAAAGAAAATGGAGACACTGAATCTGAAAAAAAGAAATGGATTGCACTGATGGAAGACCATGATCATTTTTCAAACCCCAGCTTCATACATCCTTTTTTTGGAAAAATGACAAAGGAACAAATCGGGTATTTAGCTTATAAACACACCAACCACCATCTCCGGCAATTTAATAGTTAGGTGATTTAATGTTTATATAAAAATTGGTACTGGGTCCGCAGGTGGTATGGAACCCGCACTTTAATACAATTCAATATTTATGCACCATAATACGTTGCACAATGACTGTTGTACTTAAGAGTCATTGCTTAATCTTCAGTACAACAAATAGGCGGAACAGCAACCAGCGTACTCGTGCGTAAAATTCTTTCACTGCCCAATTGTTCTGTAAGCGGGCGCAGCAATTCTTCTTTTTGTGCCTCGTCAATAAATGCTTCTTCCATACTGTTTTGCATATTAGTTTCTAATTGCTGTTGTTTTATTCCTGCAGCAGTTGCAGCAAAGTTCAGTTTAGTTTTGAAATACTGAATTTCCATTCCTTCTTCCAGCTTAGCAAAACTGCGGTTGCGTACAAATGCATTATTATTATCATTGTCATTTCTGTTGAAGGGGCTGCTGAATTTATCATAAGTGGGCAGCATTTCTACCACTAACACACTCAGGTTGCTATCGATAGGCAAACCATATTGCTGCAGCATTATATCGATGTCTTTATTTTTCCAGCCGGTAATTCCATATTGCACGGCATCTGTATTGATATCAATAATTTGTATGCCTGTTGCAGGGTCGACAGCAATTTTTTGCCGAACAAATAACTGGTCATCGAGCAAAATATTTCTGTACACTAAATCATCGGCACGTTTTACCTGTGCATACAGCAATGCCCACAATTGTGTACGTGGTGGTTTACTTGTAACATCAGCTCCGTTAAAAACAGTTTGTGCAAACGGCGCTGTTACCATTACATGTTTTTCGTTTCTGTTTACCACACAAAATAATTGTGGCAATGGATGTTGTACACCGGTAGTTCTTAACACAGGGCCAAATCTTCCCTGTGCCGTGCTCCAGCCAATTTTATGGCCTACCCTTAATTCATACGTAAAGAAACCAAATAGCTCTGCAGAAACAGAGTGCAATCCCGGAGGCAATGGAACAAGGTAATGTACATCACTATCATCGGCCCTTGTTAGTTCCTGCATGGCAGTTAAGCCACTCTTATCATCCACATGATCGGGGCTAATAATTCGTATCGGTTCCGGGTTAATAGGCAGTGTTGGTTCTTCAGGCGCTTTAAACATATCCGACTCCCATCTTGCCAGCAAAGGATCTGGACTATACGCTAACATGCGGATAAAATAAGCATCCTTTTTATTACGCAATGGTTCAGAAAACTCCAACCATAAGTAACGTTTACGTGGCTCGGTGCTTGAATACAAATCATCATTTACATACTTGCTTTGCGCCAACCCTGCACTTACAATTTTTGGTACCTGCGCAGGTTTTGTTGTGATGGGTAAATGCAGCTGCAATAAAGTGTCTGCATCTGTACCAGGGTTTACTTCAACCGGCAATGATTTGAAATTTGCTTTTATACGGTACTGCAGCATTATTTCTTCCGGCAGTGCAATTGGGTCTTCTTTTTTTGGTTCTACCGCATCTAAAAAGCAAATTTGTGTCTGGCTCCTGTCTGGGTTGTACAATGCCTGTATGTTGATGGTTTGTTTCATTTCAATATCACCCACCAGTTCTTCATCACCCATACAATGGCATTTCTTTCTTCGTCTGTTAATCCTGCGCCCACCATTTTCTTTTGACGGAATACGTCAAAGCTTACCGGCATGGCACCATCCCATGTCCAGTCTCTGTTTAATAATAATGTTATTGGTATTATCCAGTGATTCAGCAAATCACTTTTTGTTGAGAAAGTGATATTGGTACTGTCAGGGCTCATGTTGTGCCGGATAAACCTGCTGGCCCCAAATTGTACACGTATACCTTGCTTACCTAAAAGGCTTAATCCTTTTGATTCCACATCAATGCTTTTATCAATAGCATCAGTCAGCCGTTCTATCATACTGCTGGTATTGGTGAGCCGGTTATTTTCTACAAATATTTCACCAAGGCTTGCACGTAAATAAGTATCTGTATCCGGCTGTAA
>JAYVZR010000068.1:0-2437 GCA_043783135.1 Ferruginibacter sp.
TGTAACTAAACTGGATCCCTATTTTATCGGCAAGTACACCCTGTAAAATACTAATTACACCTCCACCCATAATCATCATAATAAGTAAACTACTGCCCTGACCAGTATTTTTACCCAGGCCTGCAACAGCCAATGTGAAAATACAAGGCCATAGTGTACTGCAAAATAAACCTACACTTATAAATGCGTATGCACTTACCATACCCGAAGTTAGTATACCTATGCACAATGCCATAATGCCCATCGCTGAAAAAATAAGCAACATTCTTGCAGGGTTTCCCTTGCTTAGAATATCACAGATTATCATAATTGCTATCACAAAGGCATACACAAAAAATTGAGTGACATCATGCTGGGCAATTGTGTTTACCAATAAAAAAACACCAAAAGCGAGATATGGTAATAAAAAATTGAGTATCTTTTTCATGCCCATACTCACATCAAAAGCACCTACAGCACCAGTCCATCGGCCAATCATTAAACTTGCCCAATATAAGGATATATAAGGAGCTACCTTTTCGGTAGGTACACCCAAATGAGATTCCATATATGCCGGCAAATTACTTGCAGTAGATACTTCTACCCCGACATACACAAAAATAGCAATCATGCCCAACACCAGCTGAGGATATTGAAATGCCGATGACTTATGTAATATTTTTTCCTGTCCAACAATAGCTTCTTCTTCAGCTACATGTTCAAGATCAATTTTATTAGGAACTTTAGAAAATTTAATAAAAAGAGCAACTAATAAAAAAGCAAGTCCAACAATAAGGTAAGGAGTTTTTACACTTTCGATACTTGCCACGGATGAGCCTGATGATACACTTCCAAAAATGGCAAAACTTACAAGCAGTGGCCCAATAGTAGTACCGAAATTATTTACACCTCCTGCCATGATTAATCGCTGTGAGCCGGTTTTAGGATCACCCATAATGATTGCAAGGGGATTGGCTGCAATTTGTTGTAATGAAAAACCCAGGCCAACAATAAACAATGCTGTAATCATTAAAGTAAAGGAAGATGAATTTGCAGCGGGATAAAATAACAAAGTACCAATAGCCGAAATAATTAATCCCACAGCAATTCCATTTTTATAACCGATTTTGTTTAACAGGTCTCCACCAATTAATTTTGAAATAACAAAGTAAATAATTGAGCCAACAGTATAAGCCACATAAAAAGCAAAAGAGACTAATTGGCTTTGAGCCTGAGACAAACTAAAGGCTTTTTTAAATACAGGAATTAAAATATCATTACTGGCAGCTACAAATCCCCAGAAAAAAAACACTGTTATCAATGTTCCGAATTGTGACCATTTAGTTTGTTGGCTCATAATTGAATCGTTAAGTTTTGTTAAGAATGTTGAAAGTTATAATTTTTTTTGTTTACTTGAATAAAAATAAACACTTTGTAAGCCAATTAAAAATAAATTGTGGTAAACACTTTACAAGCCATAATCAACTTAATAAGTTGCAGGCCTGTACTATTTACGAATACTATTTTGCAGTATTTACAATACAGGGGATGCGTTTAAAAGTTTAAAATAAATGTTGTTGCCCGCTTACAGATTGCAGTAAAAATGCTTTTATTTTGATACAATGATTGTACAAAGAAAAAACATTCATAAATTGAATTTTTGTAAACCTTAGCAGAATGGAAATATTACATGTTAGTGCCGAATGTTATCCCGTAGCAAAAGCCGGTGGGTTAGGAGATGTATTGGGAGCTTTGCCCAAGTATCAGAATCAACTGGGCCATATTGCGAAAGTAGTGATGCCTATGTACCGTACAAAATTCCTGTACGAAAATGATTTTGATATTACCCATAAAGGATCTTTTGCAATGGGGCATTACTGGTTTAATTATACCATCATTAAAGAAAAAACAAACAAGCTTGGTTTTGATCTTTTTTTGGTAGACATCAATGGGCTATTAGACAGAGAAGCTGTTTACGGCTATGAAGATGATGTAGAAAGGTTTACCGCTTTTCAAATTGCCGTGGTAGACTGGTTAAGTAAATGGAATCATCAGCCGGATATCGTACATGTGCATGATCATCATACCGGGCTTATTCCTTTTATGATGAAACATTGCTACCCTTACAAGCATTTATCGGGTGTACCAACCGTACTTACCATTCACAATGCGCAATACCAGGGCTGGATGGGCTGGGACAAGTCGAATTATATCCCCGACTGGGATACCTGGGAGTGGGGCAAATTAGATTGGGAGAAAAAGATCACTCCATTGGCCAGCGCTGTTAAATGCGCTTCAAAAGTTACAACTGTTAGTCAGAGTTACCTTGAAGAAATGCGCAGCAATGCCAATGGCCTTGAAAGTTTATTTGAGTATGAAAGAGGAAAATGTACCGGTATTTTAAATGGAATTGATGATGCAGTTTGGGATCCGGCAGTTGATACTTATATAGAGTCTA
>JAYVZR010000069.1:0-6675 GCA_043783135.1 Ferruginibacter sp.
CGCTGGTTGTGTTACGGGTAAACCTATTACTCAAGGCGGTGTACGTGGACGCAAAGAAGCTACAGGCTTAGGTGTTTTTTTCGGCATACGTGAAGTATGTAATATGGAAGATGTAATGAAAAAGCTTGGTCTTACGGTTGGTGTTGAAGGAAAAAGAGTAATTGTGCAGGGAATAGGAAATGTAGGATATCACAGTGCTAAGTTCTTCAGGGAACACGGAGCAAAGGTGATTGCAATTTCGGAACATGACGGCGCTGTCTATAACGAAAATGGATTGAATGAAGAAGAATTAATACAGCACAGAAATAAAACCGGTTCTATTACAAATTTCCCAGGCGCAAAAACCATTACCAATACTACCGAAGCGCTGGAGCTTGAATGTGATATATTAATCCCGGCGGCATTGGAAAATGTGATCAATGCAGAAAATGCACCGAGGATAAAAGCAAAAATAATTGGTGAAGCAGCCAACGGGCCTTGTACTCCTGAAGCTGATGAAATATTTATTAAAAAGGGAATTCTGGTTGTGCCCGATATGTACTTGAATGCAGGTGGTGTTACCGTAAGTTATTTTGAATGGCTCAAAAATCTTAGCCATGTACGTTATGGCCGTTTGGAAAAACGTTTTTCAGAAAATATGAATACGCACATTTTAGGGCAGATAGAAGAACTAAGTGGTAAAAAAGTCAGTACAGGAGAAAAGGAGTTTATATTACGTGGTGCAGAAGAAATAGACCTTGTACATAGCGGCCTGGAAGAAACAATGATTACTGCTACAAGAGAGATTATGCATATTTGGCTAAGTAATCCTGAAATACCTGATATGCGTACAGCCGCATATGTTAGTGCAATTAATAAGGTAGGAATTATTTATGCGGAATTAGGGATATTCCCATAGTTCTGTAGCATTACTCTACAATACTATTACCGTTGCCATTTTAAATATGATGAGGGTATTTTTTATACTCCTTTTTTTGTTTTAAAATTATGGCTAATAGATACCTTAATTAAAAACAAATACTTTTATTTTGAATACGTCAACGTAGAGGCAAATCTTGCTTCACCTGTACCAAGTTCCTGGGCGGCGGCATTGCTGATGCGTATCAATAAACCATTATTCTGTTTAATATCGGGTATTACATCCAGCACTTTTGCATAAATACTTTTACCGTTTGTTATATTGGTAACTTTTATTATTGTTCCCGGAGCTGCAGTATTGTGTAAACAGTAATACTTGCCATCTTCCCAGCCACTATTGCTTTTAAATATTGCGGCTGCACCAGTTTCAAATTTTACTACATCCCTTTTTTCCTGCTTTTCAAATGATGGTTTAAAAAAACCACCATTAAAAGTTTTTACTGCAGCCATTGTTGCAACAGGCTGGTTTTCTGGTTCTGCTTCTTTAATCACCGAAACCTCTTTTTTTTCTGTTACAATTACAGGCTCTTTTATGGTAAGAGTTTCTTTTGCTTTTTCTGGTTCTTTTACTCCTACTTCTGGTTCCTTTTCTTTTACTGCAACAGGAGTATCTTTTTTAACAACCGCCAGTTCTTTTGTACTATTGTCAACCGCCTTTTTTGCAGCCATTGTTGCTAGTGGTGACAGGTCTGACTTTACTTTTAAATACCCTACAATTAATTTTGTTCCGTTGGATACAGCATCGCCTTTAATATTGTTCCATTGTTTTAAAGTAGCCAATGGCAATTTATTATAGTTGACCCCAATACGGTACAATCCCTCTTTTTCTTTTGTTGCATGGTAAAGTGGTATCAATACCTCATCTGTTGAAGCATCACCGTTTTGTAAAAAATTTACAGCAATCAAGGGAACTTTTATTACCTGGTGAAGACTGAGGCCCTTTTCGAGCTGTAACTTATTAAATGGTGCAATTTCTTTTGGACTGATATTATACATCCTTCCAATACTATAATAATTTTCTTTTGCCTGTACTGTATGCATGATATAAAAATTGGGAGAAACACCTTCAATAACCAACGGCTTATTTTGCGCCAGCAATAATAAAGGCATACAAAACAACAGTATTAATAATCGCTTCATTCTTTATAAATTTCGGTGCAAAGATGGGAAAATAAATTGGTTACTGGCACTATTATAACTATGGGAATTTTAGATTAATAAAGTATGCCTTTAGCAATTAACTACATTAATTTTTATTAGCTTGATAAATAAAGAAGGTAAAATTGTAAGTAAAAGTTCTTCATTGAATATTCTTTATTCAACTCTTAGGGAAATTAATAAGTAAAAAATGTATCGGAGACCAGCAGTTTCTTTCTCAGACCTGTCTGGCCTTAGCCAACCCGCCGTACTTACGAAATCAAGATACCAATAACTTTAACTGATGCCAATAAAAAACAGTTTTTTTTAGAAGGTGGGCTCTATAGAATTTTCCTCGTCCTTAAAACAACCGAAATTTTAAAAACTTCGGTTGTTTAGTTATACTACGACCAATCAAAATCTACAATTTTCCCATCCAGTTTCCACTTTGCCGGCACCGGTGTTTCCATCCAGTCTAATGGTTCCGCAACAGGTAATATTTTAGCTGCTGAGGTAAAGCATTTTTTTATAAATGCTTTCTGTTCTGCACCCACGGCATCCGGCTGTGCTGATATTAATAAAGGTGTGCCGCTTTGGGCGAGCAACTGCATCCATTGTTTATTTTTTGCCCATTCAACTTTGTTGGTAAGCCCTACACAATCTGCATCAACAGCATAAAAATGATTATGTTGTATACCTCTAAAGGCAAGCGTATTCACACCCATTTTTCTGGTACGTTCCCATTCGTTGCCGCTTGTATCATCACCAATCCTGTTTACTTCAAATAAGCCGGCACTCAGGTGGCTGATGGTATTACAACCTATAAGGTACATACTGCCTGCAGCCTTACGGATGGAGGTATACAGGTGTAAAATAATTTCTGCCGTTGTTCTTGAATTATCATAAAAACGCCAGCCTGCCGGGGTGATAGTTTCTTTCATTTCAAAACCCCATTTTCCTAAAATATCAAAAGTGCTGAAATCGTGTTTTATCATTTCGTATCCCCATTGACTGTATAAAGCAATATTTCTTTTTACCCGTTCAATATTTTCGTCGATACTAGGGTCAAGCACCGGCTTTTTTGGATCGTTGCGCCCTTCAATAGAAGGCAATAATAAAGTTGCTTTATCATCATGTGCGGCACACAATGGCCTTGTCCACAGAGCAGGGCGCATCCCTAATTTTTTTACGTCTGCCGCCAGTTTGCCCATGTCTTTAAATTTATCATTTGGCTTTGAATAATCATCCTGCCAGCAACAATCGCCGGGCAATAGTGGTGAGTACTTTGCCCAGCCAGCATCAATCACTGAAAAAGGGCGGTTGCTTGTATCCGTTGCCAAATCAGCCAGCAATGCGGTATGTTGTAAAATAAGTTCCGATGAATTATTACCATAAGCAAAATACCAATCGTTTATTCCATATACCGGTTGCTTTGGGAGCCTTGGGCTGGTGCACATCATTTTACAAAAACGTTTACCTGTTGTAAAGGGTCTTTCGCCCTCTATGCTTTTTGTAGTGATGATACTGGCTGCATGTAATTTTCGCTGGCCCAATTGTACACCAACACCGCCGGAAGAAGTATCCAGCGTAAGCTGAATAGTATTGCTGTTTACTTGCCAAAAACATATACTGGCAGCACTGGTTTGTACACCAAAGCAGTTGGTATTTTTTCCATCGTACTGCATAAAATACCAGGGCATTTTGTGGGTGGCTTCCATTGCCTGCCACGACACATCGCCATACGTGCGCTCCCAATGATCTCCCAGGTATTTTGCAGTGGAATCACTGCTGTACTTCCATTTAAGCTGTATATTATCCAACGAAACTGTGGGCGATTGAACATATACTTTTAATAGTAGAGCTTCCTGTTGTATGGTTACTTCAATATCTTTATTTGTCCATTTTAATTTATCAGTAGAAAAAAGGGCCGTAAGCTGTCCGCCACTGCTGATAAATATTTCATCGGGTAAAGCCAATAAATATTGAGGAGGTAAATTTGCAAAGGCCGAAGAAGTATTTATTATAAGCCCGGCCATAGAAACACCTGATACTTTTATAAAATTTCTTCTGTTCATAATTTATATTTTTAAGCATTTAAGAAGCTGTTTAAAAACGGTTTTCAAGAACGCCTTCATTCCCATGAATAATTGATTGCACTGCATAAGAGATTACAGCTTTCTGAAGAGCAACTTCAACTTTGTGGTATGTTCCAAAAAGATGTCATCTCTGCGAAGGCTTCACGAATTCGAAAGACAAATCAATTGGGTTTATTGAAGAAATGTGATACGGTTCCATAGTAACTGTGAGTCCTGCTTCCCTAAACACGGCCAACGCAGAGACTCACCTGTGAACATTCTTGGATGGGAGACTTGCTCCGAAAAAAGCGCCTGTCGTAGTCTATTAAAGATTTATACCTTGCTCTTTTAACAATAATTCTAAATCATTTTCCCAGTTCATGTCCCCAGCTTTAAATTTTATATAAATAGGGGCACTCTTATCAATGTTGTTCCAAATAAAAGCTATCATTTTATTTAATTTTTCATTACTTGCTAAATACCCATCTAGCCATGAAAAATCTCCCTTTAGCAGACTTTTTAATTTTGAGTCTATAATATCTGCATATTCTATTAATTGAAGTTGGGAGTCATAAATTTTTCCTTTAGATAGAAACTTATCATCTTTAAATAAATATCGCAAGACAGGGTAAATCCCATATCCATGTGGATCCTTAGATTGAAATTGCTTTATATTGCATGATATATCTCCTCTATCAAACGTGAACCGAAGAACACAATGCTGGTTTTTTAACTCATAACAGCCTTCATATACCTCATAAAAGTTAAAATCAAATGCATTAATCAATAATCCAAATGCATTTTTTATATCACGGCCAAAATTGAAATAATTTGTTACTGAATCCATTTCATTATTTTTCTTTCTCAGGCGGGTCTGGCCTTAGCCGACCCGTGGTACTTACGGAATCAAGATACCAATAACTTTAACTTATGCCAATAAAAAATAGTTTTTTTTGGAAGGTGAGTATCATAGTATTTTCCTCATCCTTAAAACATCCGAAGTTTTTAAAACTCCGGATGTTTGGTTATACTACGACCAATCAAAATCTACAATTTTTCCATCCAGTTTCCACTTTACCGGAGCTGGGTTTGTCATCCAGTCTAATGGTTTCAGCCTCGGCCAGTGTCTCCACCGGCCGAAAGTTGCTTACAAAAGAGGTTGCAACCGTTTCATTACTTCAACACAGGCCCTTGTGTTGTGATAGGGGCATTTCCATATACCTACTTTATCCTGCCCCTTCATGATGGTGCCGTCACCATTTCTTCCCCAAAACCATTCGCCGTAAATTTTATCCTTTATAAATGTGCTGGTATATTTCCACGACTGCCATGATTTTTGCAGCCAGGCATCATCGTTTGTTAATTCCCATTGATTTAAAAAACCTACCATTGCTTCGGCCTGTACCCAGTTATGTTTTTGCTTTATAAAATGGTTGGTGGCTGGTTCATATTCGTACCAAAGCCCTCCATCTGTATCCACGCCTTCGGCTGCAGCAGCCGCTATTTTTATTGCTATTTTTTTAACGCCTGCAATTAATTCTTCATCATTGATTGCTTCAGCAGCTTCCAGCAATAACCATGCTGCCTCAATATCATGCCCGTACGAAATTGTATCTGATTTTCTGTTCCACTGTTCATCAAAAAAAAGAATTAGGTGGCCGCTTTTTGCATCTACAATATGCTCTGTAAAATTTTGTATAAGATTTTTAATTTGTTCTTTTAGTTTTTCATCGGGCCAAATCTGGTACAATGTTGTATAGGCCTCCAATACATGCAAATGAGTGTTCATTGTTTTTTTTTCATTGGCATCTTTATCACTCAAACGAAGATCATCCAATGGCTGCCAGTCACGGGTAAACGCTTCAAGATAGCCGGTATTTTTTGTATCAAAACTATGCTCCTCAATAGTCCGGTACAGTTCAACAGCAGTATTTTTTGCGGCTTCGCTATTGGTAATTTTTACATATGCACTGCAGGCGTATATGGCAAAAGCCAATGCATAAATCTGTTTCCTGGTGTCTAAAGGTTTTCCGTTTGCATTGATTGTCCAGTGCACTCCTCCATATTTTCTGTCAATAAAATTGTTAGTAAAATAATTAAAAGCAATTCTTGCGTGATGTAAGTGCTCCGGGTTATTGCTTACCTGGTAAGCTGCAGAAAATGCCCAAAGTATCCTTGCATTTAATACTGCTCCTTTTGGGGCATCAGGGAACGGGGTATTATCCTCATCAATACGGCCGATAAAACCTCCATTTACAGGGTCATTTGTATTGTTCATCCAATACAAAAGTATTTCACTTAATTCGGCCTTTACCTCGTTGTAATATCCCGTTAAAAATGCTGTATCTGAAGTCATTACCCTTTTAGTACAATTTTAATAATAAAGAAAAATAAAAATATCATTATTTAGAAATTCATGAAATCGTTACTTGCTTTAACCTCACCCCCAGCCCCTCTCCAAAAGAGAGGGGAGCTTAGAACTTCTTGCCTGTAACTGTTTCATAAATTATATTTCACCCAGAGCAAGGATACAAAGTTTACAAAG
>JAYVZR010000070.1:0-2420 GCA_043783135.1 Ferruginibacter sp.
CCTACTTGTAAAAAAGAGGTAATTTGCCAGCCAATTTATGTTGCAGAAATTATACATCCACAACTACGCCATTATAGACGAAATAACTGTAGGCTTTTCAAAAAACTTAAATATTATTACAGGCGAAACCGGTGCCGGTAAAAGTATTTTAATGGGTGCTTTGAATCTTATACTTGGAGAAAGGGCCGAGAGCGGCACCCTTATGAACAAAGAAAAAAAATGTATTGTAGAAGGTCATTTTTCTGCAAAAGATAATACAGGCGTAAAAGCATTTTTATCGACCAATAATTTAGATACTGAAGAAGAACTGGTATTGAGAAGGGAAATTGCTGTGAATGGTAAATCACGGGCTTTTATAAATGACACCCCAGTAAACCTTAACCAGTTACAAGTATTGAGTTCATTGCTTGTTGATCTTCATCAGCAGTTTGATACGCTGGAACTGGGAGATAATAATTTTCAAAGAGAGGTATTGGATGCACTGGCAGGTAATACCAATTTGATAAAGGACTACAACAGTATTTTTTCTAACTATTTAATCAGCAAAAAAGAATTGGAAATGTTGCAGCAGCAGCAACAGGCCGCCAATACTACGCTTGATTACAATAAATTTTTGTTTAATGAACTGGAGGAAGCCGGCTTAAAAGAAAATGAACTGGAAGAACTGGATGCAGAATTGAAACTGCTAAGCAATGCCGAAGAAGTGAAGCAACAACTGAGCAGTATTTATTTTGAATTAAAAGAAAATGAACAACCATTGTTGCCTCAATTAAAAACACTTGCTGGCAAGTTACATTCGTTACAACAATTTCATCGCAGTATTGAAGAACTTTGTAAACGTATGCAGAGTGTGCAGATTGAACTGGCAGATATTGCAGAAAGCGTTGATGAAATAAACAGCTCTGTTCATTACAACCCCGAAAGGATACAAGTAGTAAGCGATAAAATTTCATTAGGCTACAAGTTGCTGAAAAAACACAACGTACATACTACCATCGAACTGCTAATGATAAAAGAAGCATTGCAGGAGAAACTGGATACTATTTTAAATATTAGCGGAGCCATTACTGTAAAGGAAAAAGAAACCGGGCAGTTATTAAAAAGTTGTATTGAAAAGGCTACTACAATTTCTACCAACAGGTACCAGGCTGCCGGGTCTTTTGCAAAAAAAGTAACTCTGCTTTTAAAGCAGGTAGGGATGCCCAATGCCCAAATAAAAATTGAGATAGCACCGGTTGTTATTAATGATTACGGTATAGATGCCATTACCTTTTTATTTGATGCCAACAATGCCAGCCGTTTTGAACCGCTAAGCAAAGTAGCCAGCGGCGGCGAACTGAGCAGGTTAATGCTTTGTATAAAATCGATGGTGGCAAAAAAATTACAATTGCCT
Organism: Ferruginibacter sp.; assembly: GCA_043783135.1. Lineage (GTDB taxonomy): Bacteria > Bacteroidota > Bacteroidia > Chitinophagales > Chitinophagaceae > Ferruginibacter. Next base: position 1,394 of record JAYVZR010000070.1, read on the forward strand.
ACGCTGATTTTTGATGAAATAGATACGGGCATAAGTGGTGAAGCTGCCAAACAGGTAGGCATTATTATGAAAGAGTTGTCACTGGGCCACCAGGTAATTGCCATTACACACCAGCCGCAGATAGCAGCAAAAGCTACCGCCCATTATTTTGTGTATAAAGATTCCAGTGCTGGTAAAATTGCCACTTCCATCAGGTTATTAAATAATGATGAACGTGTTACTGTGATTGCACAAATGCTGGGTGGAGAAAAGCCAACAGCCGCCGCATTGCAAAATGCCAGGGAAATGGTGGATAGCCTGTAGCTTTCAGAAGCTTTTTTAAAATTATTGTATAATTCAAATTAATTACTATTTTTGCCCCGAAATTTTTAAACTTAAAAAAAATACAAATGAAAAAACTATTATCAATTCTTGCTGTTGCAGGTTTTATGACTGCTTGTAACAATGCTGCTGAAACTGCCCCTACTGCTGTAGATTCAACTGTAAAAGTTGCTGACTCTACAATGAAAGTTGCAACCACTACTGCAGATTCTACAATGAAAGCTGCAGATTCTACAATGAAAGCAGTTACTGACACAATGAAAAATGCTGGTGGAAAAATGATGGATAAAGCTGCTGATAAGATGAAAGAAGGTGCTGATAAAATGAAAGCTGGCGCTGATAAAATGAAAGAAGGTGCTGATAAAATGAAAGCTGGTGCCGATAAAATGGCTGAAAAAGTAAAACACTAAGAACATATCAATTTCTGATAAACAATGCCCTGAAATTTTCAGGGCATTGTTGTTTTATAAATATAACAAGGGATTAAAAATGAGTAGGCTAAAAGTAAATTGAAGGGTATGCCATAAATTAATAGTATTGTAGTATTAAAGGGCAAAAGGCTTATGTGCTGTGGCTTTAAGGCAATTATACAAAATTGAAATACCTCGAATTTTAACATTTGAAAAAATGATTAGGCATTAACTTTGCCCACTGAAAAACAAAATCCAATTATAAACTATGAAGGGCATTGGCTTTAAAAAAATAC
>JAYVZR010000071.1:0-2419 GCA_043783135.1 Ferruginibacter sp.
GCTATTGCCAGTGCAAACAGTGCTGCCACCAATCCAAAACTTACGCAACCGATAATAAAATAGGCAAAGGCTTTTACAATGAATATTATTACATCTCCCAATGATCTTCCCCCTCTTTTAGTAACTGTCTTTATCTCGGCACCCATTTGCTGGCCTTTTTCTTCTGCAAAAGTTTTAACTTCCTGGCCAAACTTCTCCGCCCTTTTTTGTACACCTTTCATTTCTTCCATCACAGAGTTTTTGATAGAATTCATATCTACTTTTTCACCTTTCATTTCCAGCTTTTCTGCGGTAGTACCGGCCTCAGGAAATACCAACCATAAAATGATATAAATAATTAAAGATCCCGGGCTGAAAGAAAGATTAAAAAAATCGCCATTTCCCCAAAACCCCCAGTTGCCCCTGCTGAAAACAAAAGATAGAAATGGCAACAGGAAAAGTATCCTCGGTACCCATGGAGTTATTCCAAAGTAGTTGCCAATACCACTACATACACCAGCTATAATTTTATTATCAGGGTCACGAAAAAGTTTTTTCCGTACGCCGCCAATTTCAGTAGAGGCTGTGCTGGGTACAGCTATCCATAATATGATATAGGCTAAAAGCCCTGTACCAAAAAATAAGGCCACGAGTACAAAAACAATTCTGATAATCATAATATCAGCGCCGAAATAATTGGCAAGACCGGCACATACACCACCCAATACTTTGTTGTTTTCGTCCCTGTACAAGCGCCTGTTAGCAGTCGTTTCTGTATTTTGGCTCCCAGCAGCAGAACTTTTTTCTTCCGATCTTGCTCCTAAAGTTGAGACTACTTTTTCCTCTTCTCCATCAAACTCCTCTGGTCGGCCCATACTTTTAATAATGGCATTTACATCATCATCTGTAATGCAGGTAGCACCTTTTTTGAGCCTTTCCTGAAAAAGTTCGGCAATACGGCTTTCTATATCGTTGATGATTTCTTCTTTGCCTTCCTCATTGGCAAAAAACCTTGATAAAGAACCGGTATAATTTTTAAGTAAATCAAAAGCAGATACTTCTATCGGAACTACTTGTCCGTGGAAGTTGATATTTATTACTTGTTTCATGGCTAAATGTGTTAGAATGTTTCGTTAGTTGGTTGTACCTACAACAAAAATCATGGCTATACTTTCTTTATTGTGGGTTGTTGAAGTTGGTTTCCTGAACATTATCAGGGTTGTTATTAGAATGTTGTTGTTCTGCTTCCGAAAGGGCGTGCACTGCATTGGCCAGTTCGTTCCAAGTGGCTTCCAGTTCTTTGTAGAAACCTGCACCCTTTTCCGTCAATGAAAAATATTTACGTGGCGGCCCACTATTACTTTCTATCCACCGATAGGTGAGGAATTCGGCATTTTTAAGCCTGGTGAGCAATGGGTAAAGTGTACCTTCAAAAATATTAAGATTGGCAGCTTTCATCTTTTCAATAATGTCGGATGGATAAGCCTCCCCCTGTTTTATTACCGAAAGGATACAAAATTCCAACACTCCTTTACGCATCTGGCTAGCTGTGTTTTCGATATTCATGGCTTCAATATTTTAAAATTCATGGCTATACTTTTAGGAAGACGATTGATTAGTGGATTTTGGCAAGTGGGGAGAAAACCGGTTTTTCTTTTAATTGCCTCCATTATCATCGCTTTCTGATACAAAGCTAAGGTATAATTTGGTACTATGCAACACATAATACCATTTATTTTTTAGTAGCTGGTTGTAAATGATAATGAATGTTGTCTTTAAACCCTTACTGGTATTGACTTTGTATTAAAATGAAGTAAAAGAAAAAAAACTCCTGAAATTGATGAATGGCGCAAATGATGTGTTTAGTGGTTAAGAAAATATTTAGATTTTCAATTGCGACTTTCTTTGATATGCTGAATAGGCGATTTAGGAAAGAATTATTGATTATAAAAAAGCTCAACAAAAAATAAGATTACCAACCATTGCTATAATAAACAATAGCTGTTAAATATTGTACAACACTGTTACTGACTTTTGCTTTGGTATTGGCTTTGATATTTTATAAATAAGGAGGAAAAATAAAATGAAAAAACTTATATCAGCAATTACAATTCTTTTTGTGTTGGCATCATGCAAAACAAGCAAAGATTATTTGTTACGCAGTAGCGAGGATAAAACCTTGTATGATGTAGTAAAGCAACTTAACAAACACAGCGATGATGAAAATGCCACGAAGGCATTACCAGAAGTGTATGCACAAGTACAACAAAAACATTTGGATAAAATTGACAGCTACAACAATTATAAAGACCTTAACCGTTGGGATAAAATTATATCTGAATACAATACGCTACAGGGAATGCATGATGCAATTTCAAATTCTGATGCGGCTACCCGGTTGGTAAAAGCTGCCGACTATCAAAAACAAATTGATTCTATA
>JAYVZR010000072.1:0-16855 GCA_043783135.1 Ferruginibacter sp.
TTTTTTGTAATTTGAATTATTATAAAATTTAGTACCATGAAACCTGCATTTTTATATATTTTGTTGATTTGCTTAATGTCAGCAAACATTTCATGTAACAAACCCCCTTGCGAATGTGATTTTATTCACGCTGATTTTATTGAGTTTAAAGTATTAAATCATCAAGGGCAAAATCTGCTATTTGGTTCGTTTGCTTTATACCTTACAGACAGTATTCAAATATTGAAAGAGAAAAATAACCTTACTGTAAATAACGCATCGGTTAGTAAAGGACTAACAGATTCTACAGCAATACAGCTAAATTTTTATGTGCGGGAAGCTAAAAGCTATATCTACTACAACCACCTTACACCCCAGGACAGCATAGAGGTTAAGTGGTAAGTTAAAAAAGGTAAATGCTGCGGCAATACACAAGAATATGGAGTTATTGATTCTGTTAAGTTTAATATCGTGCTTATTAAGCCAATTGATGGAATATATTATTTTGTACAATAATTACGACTGTGATCCAACAAAAGGATTGAAAAACTTTTCAGCTCCGATTGATGTTTTACTACCATGACCACTGTAAACGACTACATTATCTGGCAATAAAAATAATTTTTGTGTAATACTGTTTATCAACGTTTGATGATTGCCCATTGGCAAATCCGTTCGGCCAATGCTCCCTTTAAACAATACATCGCCGCTTATTACAAAATTTTGTTTGGCACAATAAAAGCAAATGCTGCCGGGTGAATGGCCTGGTGCTTCAATTATTAACAGTTCATCATTACCCAATGATATTTTATCCCCCTCCATTAATACAATATATTCTCCCGCATAATTATCAAAGGGCATATTGTACATTAAACCCGAAGTGGGCGCAAATGCCAGTACCGCCTTTTCCTTTTCATGTAATTGAAGGCTTAATCCATAGGTTTCAGCTATAAATTTATTTCCAAAAACATGGTCTAAATGACAATGTGTATTAAGCAACATAACAGGAAGTAACCCTTTTTTATCAATAAAAGCCTGTAAAGTTTCCTTTTCTTCGTCAAAATAACAGCCAGGATCAATAATGATGCACTGCTTAAACTCATTAAACAATAAATACGTATTTTCCTGTATAGGGCTAAAAGTAAATGATTGAATTTGAAACATTAGCATCAATTTTAGATATAAACCAATATTTTTATGATTGGTTTGAATAGAGTAATTTTATTATCAAATATCATATTAATTATGGCAAAGTTCAGTAGAATATTTTTCTTATTAGCCTATATTATCCTGGTTGGTTCATTTGCAACATCAGCACAGGTAAATGCTGTTTTGTTTGGAAAGAACAGGGTACAGTTCAAAAAATTTAAATGGGAATATTATCAAACAAAAAATTTCAATACTTATTTTAACCAGGGTGGACAGGAATTGGCAAAGTTTGTATTACAAGTTGCCGAGGAAGAGCTACCAGGCATTGAAACCTTTACGGAATATAGCTTGCAAAGGCGGGCTAATATAATTGTTTACAATGAATATGCAGATCTTCAACAATCAAATATTGGGCTTAGTAACGATGACTGGCAAAGCACAAATGGCGGCACTAAACTGGTTAACAATAAACTGGTTGTTTATTTTAACGGCGATCATGAAAATCTACGTAAACAAATAAGGGAAGGAATTGCCCGTGTTGTAACTGCCAATGTTTTATTTGGAGATGATATTGGAGAAATTGCGAGTAACCAGGCATTACTGGACCTGCCCCAGTGGCTTACTAACGGCTATGTAGCTTTTGTAGGAGAAAATTGGAGTACCGCGTTGGATGATCAGTTAAAGAGTGAAATATTAAGTGGCAATTATAAGAAATTTTACAATTTTGCTTTTGATAAACCTGCCCTTGCAGGTCATGCCTTTTGGTATTATATTCAGGAAAAATATAAAAAAGAAAACGTAACCTATCTTCTTTATCTGGCAAGAACCTATAAAAGTTTAAACCGTGCATGCGAGCAGGTTTGTAAAAATAGTTTTAAACAAGTGCTGGCAGATTTTATGACTTTTGAAGAAGAGAAATATTATAAGGATATTTCTAAAAGAAAACCTTACCCAAAAGGAAACTATATAGAAAGTTTTGTAAATAATAAAAACCAGGATTACTATCACTTTAATGTAAACCCGAACAAAAGAAGTAATTCTTTTGCGGTGGTAGAGTATAAAAAAGGTATCGTAAAAATTAACCTTAGTGAAGATTTTGAGTATACAACCTTACTAAAATACGGTTATCGCAATAAACAAAATCAAACAAATACCTACTATCCTATAATGGCCTGGGATCCGAAAGGAACAAGGCTTACTGTTGTTTATAACCAGGAAGGGCACTTGAAATTATTTGTATACGATCTTGTTACCCGTTTAAAATATCCTAAAATTGACCTTACCGATCAGTTTCAGCAAATACAGGATGTAAAATATATGCTGGATAGTAAAACATTATTGGTAAGCGCCGTAAAAGATGGCCATACAGATATCTTTACCCTTAATCTTGAAAACGAAAAAGTAACCCAGATTACCAACGACGTGTATGATGATCTTGATGCTGCATTTGTTTCTTTTCCCGGCAAAACCGGCATTATCTTTTCGAGTAACAGGCCAAACCCAAATGCAAAAAACGGCGACACTATATTACCAAGCAATAACAGGTACAATATTTTTCTGATTACAAATTTTGGTGGAAAGCCAGAGCTTAACCAGCTAACACAATTATCGAATTTAAAATACGGAAATGCCCGTTATCCAACGCCATACAATAGCAATCACTTTACTTTTATCAGTGATGAAAATGGAGTAGGTAACCGCTATGCCGGTTTTTTTACTACCAAGGCAGACGGGTTAGATACTTTGGTAATAATAGGAGATGAAATTTTACGTAACCCCTCTTTAAAAGATGTAGACAGTGTTTTAAATGTATACAAAAAAACTGATGTAGATTCTATCGCCGTAGTAGCTATATCGCACGATTCTGTGTACACATTCCCTTTAAGCAATTATGAAAGCAGTGTTGTTGAAAGCCGTATTGCCGGAGAGAATAACCAGGTTAGTGAAGTAACCAGGCAGAGTGATGAAAAGGTACTGTACAAACTAAAAATTGATGAAAACACTTTACACAGACGTAATATAACAGTACCACCCACTGAATATATGAAGGGAGTTGTAATGGCAGATAAAGTTTCGTTTACAGACATTGATAAGTACTATAAACAACCAGGAAATAAGGATACTGCCAAAAAAAATGATGATATTTTTCAAAATGAAATTCTGGATGAAAATGCAGACAGTGCCCATGCAATAAAAGTAATTTCGCAGGAATACTCATCAGAAAACCAGGTTTTAAAAAGCACCAAATTATATCCATATAAGCCTGCAAAATTTTATTCAGATTTTGTAGAAGCCAGTCTTAATAATAATTTATTGATTAATGCATACCAGACCTATGGTTATGGGCAAGGGCCAATACAGCTCACATCCAATACTGCATTAAACGGCCTTATAAAATTGGGAACATCAGATTTAATGGAAGATGTAAAAATTGTTGGTGCATTCAGGCTTTCTTCTAATTTCAGGGACAATGAATGGTATCTTACCTACCAAAATTACAAAAGAAGATTTGACTGGGGAGCTTCTTATTACCGCAATAGTATTTTATTTACTGATGCTACAGGAACTAAACCGTTAAAGTTATTTACAAATTTATACCAGGGAAATGTGGCGTATCCTTTTGATAATACCAGAAGAATTTCGTTACGGGCTGGCATAAGAACAGATCAACAAGTAGTGCTTACTAATTTCTTTGATGGCTTTAATAGACTTCCTTATAATTCTTTAAAAGATTCAGGCCGAAACCAGGTTTTTGCAGTTTCACACGTTGAGTATGTGTATGATAATACTTTAAACCCTGCTCAAAACATTTGGGATGGGTTAAGGTATAAAGTTTATTTTGATTTTAATACAGATATCAGCAAAGAAAAGTATAATCAAGGTAACCTGAATTTTGACTGGGGTGCCGATATTCGCTATTATTACCCCATTTACCGGAATTTTATTTGGGCTGGCAGGGCAGCTGCAGCTTTTAGCTGGGGCAATCAAAAGACAATTTATTATTTTGGAGGTATTGATAACTGGATGATGTTTAACAGTAATGATAAATCAGACGGATCTGACCGGTATTTTAATACCCACAATCCTCCAAATCCTAATGTTGATTATGCTTTTCAAACCCTTGCCCTTAATGGAAGAGGCTTTTTACAAAATACAGCAAACGGTAATAATACATTTGTTTTAAACAGTGAATTTAGATTACCTGTATTTACTACACTATCGGATAACCCAATAAACAATGCATTTGTACGCAACTTTCAATTAATACAATTTATTGATTTAGGAACTGCATGGGAAGGCAGCGTAAGTAATATTTCCCGCCCTTCTATTATTTATGGTTCGCCACCAGTACAAGTTGTTAATAAAGCTGGTGGTATTGGGCCATTTGCTGGTGGGTATGGTTTTGGTGCAAGAAGCACATTGCTAAGTTATTTTTTAAAATTAGATGCGGGCTGGCAAATGAAGGGATTCTTTAAAGGAGCTCCTATTTGGTATTTTAGTATGGGACTAGATTTTTAATATACTATTACTAATTTATAAAAAGATTACCTGGTTATTTTAAAATGGCCGGGTAATTTTTTGTAGCAAAACATATCAACCTAATTCATCTAAAATATCCACAATTTTTTTACAAGCAATGTTTATCTCCTCAGTTGTAATAACCAACGGAGGTACTATCCTTAAACAATTGGCAGCAAATAAAAACCAGTCTGTAAATACCCCCTGTTCAATTAACGCATCAATTACTTTTTTATTAAATTCAAAATTCTCAAATTCAACCGCAAGCATTAAGCCGCAACTTCGTACTGCTTTTATGGAGGGATGATTTAATTGTGACAGAAATAGCTGCTCTTTTTCTTTTACTGAATCTATCAGCTTTTCTTCCAGCAAAACAGTAAAAGCTGCCAGCCCGGCTGCACAGCTAACGGGATGGCCCCCGAAAGTGTTTATATGACCAAGTACGGGATCATGAGTAAGAGAATCCATTATTTTTTTATCGGCAACAAAAGCACCCATTGGCATGCCCCCACCCAATGCCTTGCCGAGTAACAATATATCAGGAACTATATTAAATTGCTCAAATGAAAACAACGTTCCGTTGCGCCCAAAGGCGCATTGTATTTCGTCTAATACCAATAAGGTTCCTGTCTGGTTACAGCGTTTCCGTAAGGCAATCAACCAATTATTTTGTGGCACCAAAACACCTGCTTCTGCCTGTACTGTTTCTGCAATTACACAGGCAGTTCTTTCGGTTATATTTTGTAAATTATCAAAAGAATTATAATTGAGTTGCATTGTATCGGGCAAAAGTGGCCGGAAGGCATTGCGCCAGTATTCATCGCCCATGATACTTAACGCTCCCTGTGTGCTGCCATGGTAGCTGTTTTTAAAAAAAATGATCTGGGTTCGCCCGGTAAAACGTTTAGCCAGTTTCATAGCGCCTTCAGTTGCTTCACTACCACTGGCAGTATAAAAAACCGAATTGAGTGTTGCCGGTAAATGCTCAGTCAGCATTTTTGCATAAGCTACCTGCGGGCTTTCTACCAGCTCACCATACACCATAATATGCATGTATTCATCTGCTTGTTTTTTTATGGCTTCTATAACTTTTGGGTGACAGTGGCCAATATTACATACACTGATGCCGGCAATAAGATCAATGTATTTTTTTCCATTAATATCCCACATGCTGCTGCCTTTGGCTTTAATAATTTCGAGGGCCATTGGGGCCTGGGATGTTTGGCCCACATGGTTTAAAAATAGCTGGCGTTGCGTCATAACTTACAAATTTCGTTAAGAAAGTTTGATATTCGTGGTAAATATTGACAACAATATAATCGGTTAAGCAAGTAAGGTTATTAAATAGTTCTAAATGAAACGCCTAGGCTGCCTTAAGCTCAAAAGTAAAAGTGAGTGACACAACGATGGTGCTATGAAATACAAATGTTTGTACCAAAAAAATAAAATATATGCCAGTAATTCTTCCGGTAAAGGGTGTGTTGCCAACCATGGGTGACAATTGTTTTATTGCCCCAAATGCCACCATTGTGGGTGATGTAATAATGGGCAACGATTGCAGTGTGTGGTTTAATGCGGTAATACGCGGTGATGTAAACAGCATCCGTATGGGCAATAAGGTAAATGTACAGGATGGAGCAGTTATTCACTGTACTTATGAAAAAACCAAGGTAATAATTGGAAATAATGTTAGCATCGGACACAATGCAATTGTACATGGATGCGTTATAGATGATAATGTATTGGTAGGAATGGGCGCAATTGTAATGGACAACGCAAAAATTGGCTCTAATTGCATTATTGCCGCAGGTGCTGTAGTACTGGAAAATACTATTATTGAGCCTGGTTGTATTTACGCTGGCGTACCTGCAAAAAAGGTAAAAGACATTCGTGAAGAACTGATAAACGGCGAAATTAACAGGATTGCCCACAATTATTTGATGTATAGCGGATGGTTTAAAGAGCCGCCGGGAGCTGAAGAGTGAGGTGATAAATTAATTACAACTTATGAAAAAAATTATACTTGCAATTATTTGTATTTCATATTTATCTGCTACAACCGGGTGTTTTGTTTTTAAAAAGAAAGAAAAATATGGTTGCCCGGGCAGTCCGCAACCAGGCGAATTAAGCATTGATCAAAAAATTGCAAAAGGAGAAGATGTTAAGCAATCAAAATATAAAGGAGGCAGAAAAATTTATTAAGATTTACTAACAATACCATTAAAGAAGCAATTCAAGAATACAGGAATAATTATAATACTACTATCCGAAACCCATAAAACCCTATAACCATGTGTTATCATTTAAAGACCAAATTCGGTAATACCGAAGCCGTTATCGACGACAATTGCGGTGTATCAAAATTTTATGCCATTGCCGAAACATTAGCTACAGACCTTCAAATTAATTTCTTAAACCAGGTTGATGAAACAGAATCATTAGACTGGGACTTTCATTACAAAAACCATTTACTAACGTTGCACTATAATGTTTTTAATGGAGTATCTATTTTCCCCCAACATGTAAAAAGCGTACCACAGGAAAATAATGCTGTAATGGAAATTGCTCATTTTTTAGAGCGGAAGGCTTACTAGTTTTTTATTACACTAATTATTGCTGATTACACGAATTCTTTAATTGCAGGTTTGTTAAAGTAACCCAATTTTTGAATTACTGAATCAGTGCAATCCAGTTTTAAAATCAGCGTAATTAATCAGTACGATTTTTCTTCTATTTTATCAAGAATATTGCAGTAACTGATATAACGGTCTATGTGAATGCTGCCTTGTTGTACTGCTACTTTTACGGCACAGCCAGGCTCATTTATGTGCATACAGTTATTAAACTGGCAATCATTGATAAGCTTCCTTATTTCAGGAAAGTAATGAGAGAGCTCCTGTTTGGGAATATCTACCAGGCCAAGTTCCCTAATACCCGGAGTGTCAATTACACGGCCACCAAAAGGAAGATTAAACATTTCTGCAAAAGTAGTAGTGTGCAATCCTTTGCCACTCCAACCACTAACATCCTGCGTTTTTAATTGCAGTTCCGGAAAAATAGTATTGATAAAAGAAGATTTGCCAACACCGGAGTGGCCGCTCAGTAAAGTGGTTTTATCTTGTAGTAAAATTTTTACTTCTTCTACTCCAATATTTTTTTCAATACTCATGCCCATCACTTTGTAGCCTATCGTTTCATAAATTGATTTTATTGCTGCAAATTTTTCCAGTTCTTTCTCTTTATATAAATCAGATTTATTAAAAACAATTATGGATGGAATTTGATAAGCTTCAGAAGTAATTAAAAACCGGTCTATAAACCCCTGTGAAGTCTTGGGATCCTTTAAAGTAGCAAACAAAAGCGATTGGTCTATATTGGATGCAATGATATGATGCTTGTGTTTATTGGCTGGCGAAGTCCGTGTAATATAATTTTTACGATCATCAATTTCAGTAATCGTAACAGAACCTTCCAGTTCGTTTTCTTCTTCAATAGTTACCACATCACCAACTGCAATAGGGTTTGTACTGGTCAACCCATCTATTTTAAACTTGCCTAAAATACGGGCATTTAAAAATACTCCTTCTTCGTTTTGTACAATATACCAGCTGCCTGTGCTTTTATAAACTGTTGCCTTCATTATACTTTTTAAGTTATAAGTTGTAAGTTATGTGTGGTTGATTAAAAAAGCAACTTATTATTTTGCATGTAAATCTTTATCCGAGCTAAGAAGCAATATGGTGCTGTGGTGGTGGCGCACTCTTGTACATTAGTTTTTTTGAGGAACGCTGTTTCAATTCGTTATGGCCTTCCTTTCAAAGAAAGGTTAAAGCACCTCAACAAAATGAAATACTTTTGAAATAAAAAACTACAAGAACCCTCCTTTGGAGGACAGGGAGGTTATTATGGAAATTTTTTCAATATAGCAAACCGCAATAAAAATTCAAGCAACAATAGCCCAAGGCCTATCATTACAAAAGGAAAAAATTTTTCGGTATATCTTGTAAGCGTGGATATTTCTACTTTTGATTTTTCAAGGCCGTCTATTTCTTTATAAATATGGGAAAGGCCCAAATTGTCTCTTGCCCTAAAATATTTGCCACCTGTTTCGACCGCTATTTCCCTCAGCAGTTTTTCATCAATAGTAACTTTTTGTTGCTGCATAATAACACCCATTTCTGTCCGCACCGGAAATGGAGCATAGCCCTCTGTGCCAACACCAATGGTATATACTTTTATACCAAAGGCTTTGGCAATTTCTTTGGCATTGGTTGGTCCAATCAATCCACCATTATTTTCGCCATCTGTTAATAAAATTACCACTTTGCTTTTTGATTTGCTGCTGCGCAGCCTGTCTACACTTGTTGCAAGCCCGTCCCCGATGGCTGTTCCATCCTCCAGTAAACCATTACGGATATTATCTACCGCTGATTTCAACACCGCTTTATCAGTTGTTAACGGGCATTGCGTAAAACTTTCACCTGAAAATATCACAATGGCAATACGGTCGGTAAGCCTGCTGTCGATAAAATTTTGTGCTACTTTTTTAGCAGCCTCCATACGGTTAGGTGTAAAATCCTGTGCCGTCATACTGCCACTTACGTCTATGCATAGCACAATATCAACACCGTCACCCTCTACCTGTTGTTCATCTGTTTTTGTCTGTGGTCTTGCCAGTGCAGTAATAATGCAGGCAATACTTAAAAGGCGTAATATAAATGGCAAATGCCTTAAAGTGTTTTTCCAGGAACTAAGGCCGGCAAAACTTTTAGCAGAAGAAACTTTAATACCAGCCTGTGTTTTTGAATTTTTTATTACATACCAAATAATCATTACCGGAACTAATAAACCCAGCAAAAAATATTGCGGTTCTGCAAAACTGATATTATTTAAATAATTAAAAAACAAGATTGTTTATGATTTAGTATTTGTTGGTGATGATTCAATTAAATGAATTGTTTCTTTTATTAATTGTTTATTTGATTCACTATCTGCTTCAGCCGGCATATATTTTGCAAACTTTACTGCATCACTGAAACGTATGGCCGTAGCAGTTTTTGTAAGTATTTCTTTATTCTTATAGTTATTACTGATGGCAATTAATATATCCCCTGTTGTTTTATTGATGTAATTACTATTTTCTTTACGTGACAAATAATTCCTGAAAATTTCAATTAACCTGGTATGGTATTGTGGTATTTCTTTAGACGCTGTTAAATTATACACTTTCAATTTTTCCAGTTCCTGCATTGCTTCTTCATAAGCAGATAATTTTGATTGAAACAGTTTTGGCTTTTCATTTTTCTTCCTGCGGCGATACCACCAAAATGCAAGCAGTGACAATAACAATATCAACAACGCACCACCGGCCCAATACCAAAGCGGGTTGGTTACTTCAACCTCCCTTATGGTTTTTATATCTTTTAATGTTTTGGAAGTATCTGTTACCGAAAATGAAACAGTAACCGGTAAAGAATCTGTAAAAATATTTAGCGTTGTATCATCTTTAACAGGGTTAAAATTTATTTTAAAAGATGGAAATATCCATTTACCCGAATCGAAACTGGTAAATGTAAAACTTTGCGAAAGGCCTGATAATTTTTCATTGATAAAAACTGAATCTATTTTACTTTTTTCAATCAATTCAAAATGTTGCATCGAATCGGGCAGTTTTACCCATTTAATATAATAACCATCTCCTGAAAAATTAGCTTTTACGTTTACAGTAAATTGCTGACCAATTAATATTTCATTTTTATCTACAGTTGTTTTTACTACAGGTTGTGCAGCAGAAAACAAAAAAGCAAAACAACCCGTTACAATCGCCAGTACTTTTTTTTGCATTTTTCTATTGCCCATTATCAATTATAATTATCAATTAACCTGGTGTGGTTTTAACTTTATTTATCTCAACAATTTATTACACTAATTATTACGGATTACACGAATTTATTAATTCGATGAATAATTCATTTTTAAAATTCGTACAATAGTCATAGCCATTTTACGCTTAACATAACCTAGCTTCTTTTTAGGAAAAACTTTTGTAAAACTTTTACATAGTCTTCATCTGTGCGGATGTGTAAAAGATCGGCACCTGCTTTTCGAAAATAATTTTTACTCAGTTCACTTTGTCGCAAAAACTGTTGCTGGTAATTATATTGTACCATTTTATCGCTGCTGTCTACCCATTGCTTTTTACCCGATTCAAGGTCTTCTATCTGCAGCAAACCTGCATCGGGTAATTGCATATCCATCCTGTCGTAAATACGCAACCCAATCACATCGTGCCTGCCACCAATTACTTTTAGGTCATTTTCATATACTGCATCTACAAAATCGCTCATTAAAAAAGCAATACTTTTTTGGCCGCTGGTTTTATTAAAAAACCTGATGGCCTCTTCCATATTTGTTCCTTTACCTTCAGGTTCCATAGTTAGCAGTTCCCTTACAATATACAAAGCATGTTTTCTTCCCTTTTTTGGAGCAATATATTTTTCTATTTTATCGCTAAAAAAAATAGCTCCTACTTTATCGTTGTTATTGATGGCACAAAAAGTAAGTACAGCGCCGATTTCTGTTATCAAATCCTTTTTTCTATTCTGCACTGTACCAAAAATATTACTGGCACTAATATCAACCAATAAATAAACCGTAAGCTCTCTTTCCTCTTCAAAAACTTTTGTAAACGGGTGACTAAATCTTGCACTCACATTCCAGTCAATAAAACGTACATCATCCCCGGCATAATATTCCCTCACTTCCCTAAAACGCATTCCCTTTCCTTTAAACGCAGAATGGTATTCGCCTGTAAATAAGTGGGTGGTGATTTTTTTACTTATTATTTCAAGCTCCTTTACTTTATGTACTATTTCTGATGTTGTTAGCAAAGTTGACCGTTGTTAGTTGATTATTGTTAGAAATTTTTTTTAGCAATAGTTGTAAGATGATTGATATGTTCGTTGCAATTTATTATTTTAAATACTGAAAGAACTCAAGCAATTATTTTTGGATTGCCATATCAAAATCTTGAGTTTAAAGATTTGCCAATTGTTTAAGGCACATTTACCACCCTTAAAATTTCATTGATAATTTGCTCTACATTAATATTTTCAGCTTCTGCTTCGTAGGTCAGCCCTATACGGTGCCGCAATACATCTTTGCAAATACTCCTTACATCTTCCGGTATTACAAAACCTCTTTTATTTAAGAAAGCATAAGCTTTTGCAGCCAATGCCAAATTGATGCTTGCCCTAGGCGAACCACCAAAACCTATAAGCGGTTTCAGTTTTGGCAAATTATATTTATCAGGAAACCTGGTTGCAAAAACGATATCTAAAATATACTGTTCAACTTTTTCATCCAGGTAAACCTGTCTTACCAATTCCTTTGCGGTTAAAATTTCATTGGCAGAAGCTACCGGGTAAATTGGTTGAAAACAAAGCCCCTGTGTATTTTGACGGATAATTAATTGTTCCTCGCTTTTAGAAGGATAATCAATTACTACTTTTAGCATAAACCTGTCTACCTGTGCTTCCGGTAAAGGATAAGTACCTTCTTGCTCAATGGGGTTTTGTGTTGCAAGTACCAGGAATGGCTCATCTAATTTATAGGTAGTGTCGCCAATTGTTACCTGCCGCTCCTGCATGGCTTCCAATAAAGCGCTTTGTACTTTTGCCGGGGCCCGGTTTATTTCATCTGCCAAAATAAAGTTAGAAAATATAGGCCCCTTGCGTACATAAAATTCATTCTTCCCCTGGTTGTAAATCATGGTACCTACTACATCTGCCGGTAACAGATCTGGCGTAAATTGTATACGGCTGAAATTGGCTTTTATAGATTGTGCCAGCGATTTAATAGCAAGGGTTTTTGCAAGCCCGGGTACACCTTCCAATAAAACATGTCCGTTACTTAAAAGACCTATCAGCAGGCGTTCTATCATGCCGTGCTGGCCAACAATTACTTTACCCAGCTCATTATCAATGCGGGTTACAAAGCCTGCTGCATCATTTATTTTATCGTTCAGCAAACGGATATCTTCGGCTGTTTGTAGCATAAAAAAATTTGACCCGGATATTTTAAAAAACCCGGATATTTTAAAATAATAAATTGTTGACTATAATAAGCTTGCACTATTTATCTCCAATACTTGTTATTGAAAATATGCCCGCCACTAATATTGTATAAACCCTTTGGCTTAGTGGCGAAAATACGAACATTGCTCTAACAAAAATTTAGCCGTAATGATGAATGAAAGAAAAATCTGTTAAAATGGCCCTAACTTTAATAAAAAATTAAATTATGATAGATCAGCAACTGGTAACTACTTCCAATAACCTGGAGGGTTACCGCATTAGCAAACACCTTGGTGTAGTGAGGGGCATTACTGTAAGAAGCAGGAGTATATTGGGCAATATTGGGGGCGGCGTGCAGTCTTTATTTGGCGGCAAACTTTCTATTTATGTTGAACTATGCGAAAAAGCAAGAGAAGAAGCTTATAAATTAATGTTGCAACATGCCGACGAAAGAGGCGCCAATGCCATCATCAATATGCGCTATGATGCCAATGAAGTAATGCAGGGAATTACAGAAGTGCTTGCTTATGGCACAGCAGTGATTGTAGAAAAAATAGGTTAATTATTATTTTGGATTTTTTATATTCGCCGGGGGCTGCAGAGTTTGCCTAAACATCAGCTTAAATATTTTTCTACAATTTGTACAATTCATCCATCGCATCCCAGGGAAGCATCAGCCCATCTTTGGTGTCTGCTTTTTCTTTGCCGCCATATACTACAAAACTTTGCTTATTTTTCAATTTTGCCAAACTCCTGTAATAATTCAACTCATCAAAAAAATGCATTGATTTTGTCTGGCTGCTTTTAATTTCTATTGGATATAACTTGCCCGCATTTTCAATAATACAATCAATTTCCTTTCCATTTTTATCTCTCCAGAAAAATAAATTACCCTGTTGGGCATTGTTCAGTTTATTTTTTAGTAAGTCAATCATTACTAAATTTTCGAAAATATTGCCACGGGCATAATGGGTATCTACCTGCTTTGGGTTTTGTATCCCCAATAAATAACAAAGTAAACCGGTATCATAAAAATATACTTTGGGCTGCTGTACCAGCCGCTTTGCAAAGTTTTGATGATGTGGTTTTAGCAGGAAGATAATATAACTGGCTTCCAGCGCGCCCAGCCATGCCTTAATGGTATTAACAGCTACTCCCACATCTGAGGCTAGGGTTGAAAAATTAACTAACTGGCCTACTCTGCCTGCCAGCAGCCTGATGAATTTGGTAAACAAAGAAACATCAGCTACTTTGATAAGCTGCAGCACATCCCTTTGCACATAAGTCTGCAGGTACGATGGATAAAATAAGGATGGCGGTATTTTTTTATCATAGATACGGGGATAAAACCCTGTAAAGGCGGTATTTTCAAACCCCTTTTTTAATAAACCTGCCGTTTGCATTTCAGGCAATGAAAAAGGCAATAAGGTAAGTATGCCCACCCTGCCTGCCAATGTTTGTGAAATATGCTGGCTCATTAAAAAATTCTGTGAGCCACTCAGCACAAATTTTATCTGTTGCTGTCCACTATGCCCTGTATGTAAGAAAATAATTCTGGAGCATTTTGCACTTCATCTATTATAACACCTTTAGGATAGTTTTGTAAAAAACGGCGTGGGTCATTTAAAGCTATTTGTAAATCATCGGGATTTTCCAGTGTATGTAAGGTAATTTTGGGAAGGTGTTTTTTAGCAAAGTGGATTTGCATGATTGCCGGGGGCCGTTTAAAGATACCACTGGAAAATACCTGTAAAGTTGTTTTAATTTTTTTTAAAATTGCCTTTGTACCATCTTTCAAAGGTAATACATTTTGGACAAATTTTAAATCCGTTTGGAAATTTGTCCAAACATCAGCTTAAATAATTTCCTACAATTGGCACTCTTCTACCTACTCCGAATGCTTTGGGTGAAATACGTATAATAGGGCAAAACTGGTTGCGTTTGTATTCGTTCATATTTACCATTTTTAATATCCTGTCAACCAAATCAGCATCAAAACCTTGTTCCTTTATTTCTTTTGGCCCCATCCTGCGTTCAATGTATTGATATAATATTTTATCAAGGATACCATAATCCGGTAATGAATCTGCATCTTTTTGGCCGGGCCGCAATTCTGCGGAAGGGGCTTTGATAATAATATTTTGTGGAATAATTTCTCCATTGCGGTTAATGTATTTTGCCAAAGAATATACCTGCAATTTGTAGCAATCACCCAGTACACCCAGCCCGCCTGCCATATCTCCGTATAGCGTTCCATAACCTGTAGCAAGTTCGCTTTTATTGGAAGTATTCAATAAAATGTAGCCGAATTTATTAGCAATCGCCATCAATAAATTTCCTCTGGTACGACTCTGAATATTTTCTTCAGCAACGCTAAAAGGCAGGTCTTTAAACAGGGGGTTTAACTCTATTAAAAAAGCCTCATAAATATTTTTTATAGGTAAAATATCATATGGATTTCCCAAGGTTTTACTGAGCTTTTCTGCATCAGTTACTGAATGACCGGTAGAGTATTGAGAAGGCATTAAAACCGCTCTTACATTTGCTGTACCCAATGCTTCACACGCCAAAGCAATGGTAACAGCACTATCAATACCGCCGCTGCTGCCAATGATGGCTTTTGTAAAGCCCATTTTAAAAAAGTAGTCTTTTATACTCATCACAATAGCAGCATAAATTTTTTCAATATTTAAATTGTCTTCTAAAGTGAGTGGATTTAATTCTTTATCGGGGATCCGGTTGGCCGGCACTATCACGGGGCCATCAATCATTCCATCATCTTTTAAAATAAAAGATTGCAGCGCAGATTGAAAGGAGGGAAGCTGGCCGCAAAGATTGGCTGCTTTATCAAAAACCAATGATGAGCCATCAAAAACAATTTCTGTTTGGCTGCCTGTTGCATTGCAATAAAACATGGGCAATTTGTACTTAACAACCGTTGCTTTTACTACTGCTTTTCTATCTTCATCGTGTGTGTAATCAAATGGAGAGGCCGAAATATTGATCATTATATCGGGCTGCTGCTTCATTAATTCGTCCATAGGGCAAATTCTGTACAAAGGATTATCGCCTAAGTTCCAGATATCTTCACAAATAGTAATGGCTAGTTTTTTTCCCTTAAATTCTACCACATTCCATTCATAAGCGGGTTCAAAATAGCGGTTCTCATCAAATACATCGTAGGTAGGCAAACAGGTTTTATGCGCAATAGCTTTAATTGATTTATCGTATAAAAAATATGCTGCATTAAAAAGGTCTTTTCCTTTAGCAATATTGTTTTTGTCAGGTGCCCCGATTACAACAGCAATAGTATCTGCATGCTGTTTTATTTCTTCAACTGCTGCATTGCATTTATTGATAAAATCATCAAACTCTAAAAAATCCCTCGGCGGATAACCACATATACACAATTCACTAAATACAATGATATCTCCCTGCTGCTTTTTAGCTTCTTGAATGGCACAAATTATTTTTTGTATGTTATTATCGAAATTGCCAATATGGTAGTTTTGCTGCGCTAAAAATATTTTCATATCCATGCTCCAAAGGAGCTTAACTTTATGTTTACTAATTAATTTCTTTCTTTGTAAAGTTAAAACTTCAAAAGCATTATTGGTTATGAGATTATCCATTGTTGTATTTACTATTTGTGCATTTTTATTTTCCTGTTCAAACAAAAAAATTCCTGATACATCAAATATTAAAATAGAGCTTACCACAGAGCGTTTTGAAAAAGATTTTTTTGATACAACTACTAATAATCTTTTAGCTTATTTGAAACAATTAAATACCAATACTCCTTCTTTTGTAAACAATTACATTACCCAAATATTAAATGTAGATCCTTTGTGGCCTGCTGATACTGCATCCGCTTATGTAAATAGTTTTATAAAGTCTTACCGGCCGGTATACGATTCGGCTGAAGCTATATTTAATGACTTTACACCCTATGAAAAGGAAATAAAAAAAGGATTGCAATTTGTAAAATTGTATTACCCCGATTATAAAACACCAAAAAAAGTAATTACCTATATCGGCCCAATAGATGGTTATGGAGATATTTTAGGAGATGATGCCCTGATTGTTGGCTTACAACTGCATCTTGGTAAAAATAGCCAATTGTACAAAAGTAC
>JAYVZR010000073.1:0-16830 GCA_043783135.1 Ferruginibacter sp.
CTAAAATACTGCACTTGTTAAGTTTATGTTCAAAATAATAAAGCTTAATTCAATAGTATAACCAACAACCTGTTTTCATCAGGCACTTTCCCTACCTTCTATAAAAGAAAGAAATTAGTTGCCAATTTCTTTGTTTTACAGAAAAAATATAGAAGTTATAAGGGTTTATAAATCTGGCTATACCAGTAATAATACGACGTGGCCATGATATTAGTCTGCACTAAAAACATGACCGTATTAAAAGTATTTATCAAAGCTTAATTTTTAACTAAGCTGCATCCTATGGTAATGAAGATTTACAATATAATTTACATTCTTCTAAACACAAATCATGAATATTCAAAAAAAATCTTCGAATTGAACATTTAAATTACACCTAAAAGATCAAAAAAAATCTACTATTTCTTACTGATCCTATACAAATTTCCGCCATCCGTTACCGCATACAATTTACCGTTACTTTGGGCTACATCACGAAATCTTTCTTTTTTATCTAACAATAAACTTTCTTCCCCGGCCACTTTATTATTTTCAATTACAAGCCTAACAATCTGATTGCTGCTCAGACAGGCAATGAAAAGATTATTTTTCCATTCAGCAATTGAATCACTATTATAAAACACCATACCACTCGGCGATACAACAGGATCCCAATAATACACCGGCTGCTCCATTCCATCTTTTTGCTGAATAGCATCGCCAATTTTATTTCCGTCATATTCAATACCGTAGGTAATTACGGGCCAGCCATAGTTTTTACCGGGTTTAATAACGTTTACTTCATCTCCGCCCCTGGGGCCAAATTCAGCTTCCCATAAATCGCCGGTTGCAGGATTTATATCGAGGCTTTGCGGATTGCGTATACCATAAGCATAAATTTCAGGCATGGCACCTTGCTGATTTAAAAAAGGATTGCCAGGTGCTGGCTTACCTTCTTTTGTTATTCTAAATATTTTTCCAAGGCCTGCAGTTAATAACTGGGCCTGCTTTCTTCCTTCTAAAATTGATCTTTCCCCGGCAGTTGCAAAAAGATACCCGTCTTTATCAAAAACAAGGCGTGAACCAAAATGATTATTAGTGTTGGGAAGCTCTGGTGTTGCACGAAAAATTACAACAGGGTTTTGTATGGTCAATTCATCGGCAGATAATTGCCCTTTGGCAATTGCAGTAAGGTTACCACTACCAACCTTTTCAGAAAATGCCCAGTAAATGGTTTTATTTTCAGCAAATGACGGATCAAGTGCAACATCCAGTAAGCCGCCCTGTCCCCCACCATCTACCTCCGGAAAACCAGTCACCTTTTTAAGAATTACACCGTCAGCAGCAAGAATTCTCATAAAGCCAGACTTTTCTGTAGTGAGCAATCTGCCGTCTGGCATAGGAATAATTGCCCAGGGCCTCCCTAAATTTTCTGCAATCTTTTCTACTTTATATGGTGTAGCTGTTACTATTTTCTTTATTCTTGTTTGTCCTGCAAATGCCGGTTTATAATCCGTATTAGGTTTATCTTTTTCTGAAGCTGCATTTGCCGAAACATCCGCTTTTCCATTTTTGTTGTTGCAGCTAAACACAGCTGTCAACATATTTACTGTTAATGCAACAAGTAAGAAATATTTAAATTTCATATCAATTATATTTAATTAGGTATAGAATAAAAATAAAGTTAATTTATACAAACCATCTCAGCATAAAAATTTGCCACTTATTAAAAAATAATTTTAGTTGATAGTAATCCGCAATAATCTTCTACCGGCTTTTATCCAGCAGCATTTAACCGTTTATCCATTGGCTTTTGAGTTTACAATAAATTTACTCATCTTTAATAAGCAACGTTTTGGTAATTGAATTTTAGCTACAGGTAAGAGTTATAAAGATTAACAACAACATTTTACAACCAAAAAATAAGCAATGAAAAATTTTTCACGCCGTTCTTTTTTACAAAATGTAGGCATTGGTGTTGGAAGTAATGCTATCGCTTCAACATTGCCTTTATTTATAAATAGTTACAAAACAAATGCGGCAAATTACCAGGGCAAAAAATTAAATATAGCACTTTGTGGTTTGGGCCGCTATGCCGGGTATCTGGCTGAAGGCTTGGAAGTATCGCAATATTGCCACCTTGCAGGTATTGTAACAGGCACACCGGCCAAAGCAATTGACTGGTCTAAAAAGTACGGTATTCCTCAAAAGAATATTTACAATTACCAAAATTTTGATGATATAAAAAATAACAGGGATATAGATGTAGTGTATGTAGTATTGCCCAATTCAATGCACAAAGAATTTGCAATTCGTACAGCAAAAGCAGGAAAGAATGTTATTGTTGAAAAGCCGATGGCAATTACCGTAGATGATTGCCAGCAAATGATTGATGCCTGTAAAATGGCAGGTGTGCAAATGGCCATAGGTTATCGTTTACATTACGAACCATTTAACATGGAAATAAAAAGATTGGGTCAGGAAAAAGTATTCGGACAAGTACGTTTAATAGAAGCATCATTGGGTTATCATAGTGGCGATGCCAGTGAATGGCGGCTAAAAAAAGATATGGCCGGAGGCGGCCCGCTTATGAATCTTGGTGTTTATTGTGTACAAAGTAACCGTTATGTATTAGGTGATGAACCTGTTTCGGTGACGGCACAATTTGGCCCCATAACAAATAAAGAATTATTTTCTGAAGTAGAAGAATCCATAACCTGGCAATTAAATTTTCCGGGCGGTGTTCTTTGTAATTCTACCACAACCTATGCCTGTAGTATCGATCGTTTTTTTGCATCGGCAGACAATGGTTTTTTTGAACTTAGCCCAGCTATTAGTTATGGTCCTTTCAAAGGTAGAACAGGCAATGGGGAATTAAATTTCCCTGAAATAAATCAGCAGGCAAAACAATGCGATGAGATAGCAAAAGTGTTATTAGCCAATAAACAATTACCCAACCATATTACCGGCGAAGAAGGTATTAAAGATATAAGGATATTACAAGCCATTTACGAATCTGCAGCAACGGGTAAAAAGGTTTTAATAAATCAGTAGTGTAAAAAATATTAACTCATAATTTTATTATTACCCTTTTAATGTATTTTTTGTTACTGGATATTTTTGGTGGTATGGGCCTAATAACATCTGGATAGAAAAGATACAAACGCCGGATAAGGAATAAACAATGATGATAAAATAATATTGAATGTAGATATTAATTATCTACATTTTTTATAACCGGCCGTCTATCGTTGATATCCCGCTGTTCATATTGCAGCTTAAATTTTTGCAGGTCGGGTTTATATTGTCGCGGCCTTTGTAATTCATACTGATAAACAGTTTGCCCCAATTGATATAAAAAGGGCCAGCCAATTGTTTCGTAATCATATTTGTCATCATTCAATATCCCGTCGCTGTTTACATACAGCGTTGAGCTTAGCATGAACTCTATTTTATTTTTAAAGTCAACAACATACGATACATCTATTAAAAATCCATATGCCCAGCCAACCTTATTAAACACACGTATATATGATGGCACCTGGTGGCGGTCATTTTTAAAATAAAATTTTACATAACTGTCATAATACTGGATACTATCATATTTTGGATAATTTGTTTCTGACGGGTATTGAGAAAGATATTGGTAAAGGAATTTGTAATCAGCATCACTTAAATTAAACCGTTGTTTTGCTGGTACTGATAAAGGAAACAAAACCGATTGCAGCATCTGCTGTAAATATTCCAGCGGAACATTATTGGCTTTTGTAAAATCAATAGGTTCATTCACCAGGCTATCACGATTGTCATAATGTCCCTTTCCCAGTTTTATGGATCTTCCAAAGTAAAATGAATCTGTATTATATGCATCAGGTTGCATATAAATTAAACTGCCATCTTTCTCCATAAAACGAAATGGATTTGTGTGCCGGTTTTCTTCCTCACTTAAACCAAGAAACTGCCGGGTAATGCGTAAACTTTCATAACCCTTATCATGCAGATTTCTGTTAATGGTTTGCTGGCCGGTAAATTCGTACAGACGGTTATAGGCATCATTGTCACTTATCAAAAAAGCCTTTTTAATATAATGTGCAATTGAAGGCAGCATTTTTTGTGCAGTACTGTCTGTTGTAACAGCAGTCTGCTTTGTATAGTTGCTGTCAATTTGTAATGGCGTGTATTTGTTTACGCCCTTTATTTGTAACCTCTTTAGTTTTTCCAAAGCCAGCAAGGCAAGTGGCAGTTTTACTGTAGAAGCAGGATTAAAGTAAAGATTGGTATCTGTATTAAAATAGTAATTTTTAAAAGAAGGGTTATTGTTTTTATCCCTGTTTATTTGTGTATAAACAATCTGTAATCGAAAGCTGTCTTTTTGTTGTACAACCTGCTGTACAAGGGGATTGCTGGTTCGAAGCAGGATATTTTGTAATAGTGTATCTGTTTTTGACTGTGCAAAAACTGGCAAGTTGGTAATCAAAGAAAAAAGCAAAAAGTATATTCTCATAATAACTTGAAGTTAAGAAAACCTCCGCATATCATAAAGCTGATCGGCTGTTTTCATTTTTTCTGCCAATAATAATTTTACCAGCCCCGGGCGATCTCTGCAATGTTGAAAATTTAAAAATACCAATAATGATTCTTATTGTACTTTTATTAAAAATAAATTATTATGGCTAAAATTATCAGGAGAAAATTTTTAACTATTGCAGCAGCAATGGCAGCAGGAACCGCAGCTTCTGCTATTCCATTACATACCGAAGGTGAGAAAAAACAATTGGTGCATCATGTATTTTTCTGGTTAAAAAATCCTGATTCAATCACCGACAGGGATAAACTGGTGGAAGGTGTACAAACATTGCAGAAAATTGAAACCATCCGTAAGTTACATGTAGGCGTACTTGCCAGTACAGAAAAAAGAGATGTAGTAGATACCAGCTGGCATGTATCTGAATTAATGTTTTTTGATGATACCGAAGGTCAGAAAATATACCAGGATCATCCTGTACACCTTGCCTTTATTAAAAATTATGGGCATTTGTGGAGCAAGGTAATTGTGTATGATGCGATGGATGTGTAATGCAGTCATATTTTCTTTTCTATCAACCCCAGCCTTCAGTTCGTGTCCACACCGGCCACTCTTTGAAGCAGCCGCCCCCAACTGCTATATAAGATTGCAGTAAAGCCGGGGAAATTTACACCGATGTAAAAAGTAATTTTGCTGCAGCATCAGGCTACAGACTGGTTCCGCTTTCATAAAAATAATGCCAAACCAACATTATACCACATCATACCTTAAATTTGCGCAACAAAGTATAAAAGATGTCTGAAGAAAAGAGCCTGAATTTTATTGAAGAAATTATAGAAACGGATTTAGTGAATGGAAAATATAAAACTATCCTTACCCGTTTTCCGCCGGAACCTAATGGCTACCTGCATATTGGCCATGCTAAAAGTATTTGTTTAAATTTTGGTTTAGGGTTAAAATATGGCAGTAAAACCAATCTTCGATTTGATGACACCAATCCTGTTAAAGAAGATATTGAATATGTAGACAGCATTAAAGAAGATGTACAATGGCTGGGCTTTAATTGGGAAAAAGAATTATATGCTTCCGACTATTTTGAACAATTATACCTGCTTGCTGTCGATCTAATCAAAAAAGGTTTGGCGTATGTTGATGATTTGGACGCCGAAGAAATTGCTACTTTAAAAGGTACACCAACCGAGCCGGGAAAAGATAGTCCAAACAGGAACAGGCCTATAGAAGAAAGCCTTTTGCTGTTTGCCGAAATGAAAGCAGGAAAATATAAAGATGGTGAAAAAGTATTAAGGGCAAAAATTGATATGGCATCACCAAATATGCACATGAGGGACCCTTTGCTTTACCGCATAAAACATGCACATCATCACCGCACCGGCGATGCCTGGTGTATTTACCCTATGTATGATTTTGCACATGGCCAAAGCGACAGTATTGAAAATATAACCCATAGCATCTGTACATTAGAGTTTATACCACACCGTGAGTTATACGATTGGCTTATTGAAAAGCTGGAAATTTTCCCATCACAACAGTTTGAATTTGCAAGGCTTAACATGACTTATACGGTAATGAGTAAACGCAAATTGTTGCAATTGGTTACAGAGGGGCATGTACAAAGCTGGGACGACCCACGTATGCCCACCATCAGCGGTATGCGCCGCAGGGGTTTTACAGCAGAAAGCATCAGGAATTTTTGCGAAAAAATTGGCGTTGCCCGAAGGGAGAACATGATTGATTTTAGTTTGCTGGAGTTTTGCTTAAGGGAAGACCTAAACAAATCTGCTCTAAGGGTGATGGGCGTTTTAGATCCGGTAAAATTAATTATTACCAATTATCCCGATGCACAAACAGAAGAATTGATTAGTGAGAACGGACCTGATGAGGCCTATGGAACAAGGATAGTATCTTTTAGCAGAGAGCTGTGGGTAGAGCGGGAAGACTTTATGGAAGTGGCTGCAAAAAAATGGTTCAGGCTTGCACCTGGAGCAATGGTTCGCCTGAAAAGTGCTTACATTGTAAAATGCGATGGCTTTACAAAAGATACTGATGGGAATATAACAGCAATCCATTGCTCTTATATTCCTGAATCAAAAAGTGGCAACGATACGGGCGGCATTAATGTAAAAGGAACAATACATTGGGTAAGTGTTGCACATGCAATACCAGCCGAAATAAGGTTATACGAACGCCTGTTTAAAGTAGAAAATCCGGCCAGCGAAGAAGGTGATTTTAAGGACTATATAAATGAGGATTCTTTAAAAGTAATACCAAATGCCTGGGTTGAAAAATCTCTGGAAAAAGCAGTTACTGCTACCCGTTACCAATTTTTAAGAAAAGGTTATTTCTGTTTAGACAAAGAATCTATGAGTGATAAACTTGTATTTAACAGAACAGTTACTTTAAAAGATGCCTGGTCAAAAGAAGTAAAAAAAAGATAGTGTTGAGAATATGATTTTTTTATTTGTAAAGTGACCCTACATATATAATTGCGATAATTGCAAAAATAATTATAGCTAAAGAGCCATATAGAAGTCCCCATCCCAAATTTTTAATTATAGCTGAAGAATTAGCACATATATATTTTATATAAAGACCAGATATAAGGCAAGCAAGCAAACTAATAAAAAAAATAAAAAGGTATTTAAACCTACCAAAGAGAAGATATAAGAAAAAGAAAAAATAAAAGCAATTATCAATATCAAAAAAAGAATTCTCATGTATTAATCCGTGTATACAGATAGCTATCGGAACGTGCCTTATAATTCGTGTACAAATTTCTCTTCCTGTTCCAACTCTAAATCTGGAAATGCAGCAGCCCCCAATAAAATGATCATTGATATCATCATAATAAATATGCCCACCTTTTTTTCCGGGCAATACGCATTGTAGCAACTTGTAAACAACACATATGTTTTAATAGTATACCCAACCCCCAATGCTGCAATAAACAGGTTAGCCCTTTTGGCCCATATTTTTGGCAATAACATAAACACAAATATAATTATGGCAATGGTTGACAATAATTTGCCCGGCTTGCCGTATTGATTTTGATACGTTGAAAACCCCGTAAATGTCCTTTGCGCTTCTGTGGCAATATGTGGGTCTGCATAATACATCCACGGCAAAAAGCAGGATACCATCAACATTATACAGGCCAACAAACCTATACGATGCAGTATTTTAGAAAACGTCATAGTTGAAAATTTAAAAATACAACTGTTTTAAAGCCCTTATATCTGTAATATATATTCGTGTCATCATTAACAATACTTCGGCAATAACAGTATAAAACACAATAGGATTACTTATAAAGTAATCCTATTGGCAGAGGTCCCGAGCAGATTCGAACTGCTGTAGAAGCTTTTGCAGAGCTTTGCCTAGCCACTCGGCCACAGGACCATTTTTTAGCGAGTGCAAATATAACGGATTTTTTTATTAGATATTGTAAATAGTATAACCGAAATTCGGCTTTCAAATTTTATTGCATGAGCAGCCCTATTGCAGCATCTGAATTGATAATTAATAACCGTGGTGCCATATACCATATTAATTGCAGGCCCGAAGAAATTGCTGCAACCATCATTACTGTTGGTGACCCGGGCAGGGTAAAAGAAGTGAGTAAATATTTTGATACAATTGAGTTCGAAAATGAGCATAGGGAATTTGTAACGCATACCGGTTTTATTGGCAAAAAAAAATTAACCTGTATAAGCACTGGTATTGGGCCAGATAATATTGATATTGTATTGAGTGAACTGGATGCGCTTGTAAATATTAATTTTGAAACAAGGATGATTAAAGAAAAACTCACCTCTTTAAACATTATCCGTTTAGGTACTTCTGGGTCATTACAAAAAGAAATTGCAGTAGATAGTTTTGTTGCCAGTACGCATGGCCTTGGACTTGATAATTTGATGAATTTTTACAGAACCCAAAACAATGATGAAGAAAAACAATTGATACAGGCATTTAATACACATACCCAATTAAGCCATGGTAATTTATCACCTTACATTTACATGGCAAGTGTAAACTTATTAAAGCATTTTACTGAAAATTACCACCAGGGCATAACTGTTACCTGCCCTGGTTTTTTTGGGCCGCAGGGAAGAATACTAAGACTGGGTCTTGCCTACCCACATTTGATTGATAATTTAACAGGTTTTAATTTTGGCAACCACCGCATTACTAATTTTGAAATGGAAACGGCTGCTATCTATGGGCTGGGAACTGCATTGGGGCATTATTGTGTAAGCCTGAGCGCCATTGTAGCTAACAGAATTACCAAAGAGTTTTCCAAAGACGGAGGGCATGCAGTTGAAAATTTAATTAAACAATCTTTAGAAATTATTGAAGCGCAAATTGGGTAAGATTGCGTATTAAATAGTAAGAATAAATTGTCAGCAATAAGAAACAAATGACCGGTGGTGGGACACCTGCCACGGCTGAGCGCCGCGGTTAGTGACCCACCAGCCGCAATATGAAAAAAATAGTATTGAGCATAATCAATTAAATTTTACTACCGGCCACTAATAACGCTAAATAATTGTATGAAAATAGAGATGTACAAATACCAGGGAACAGGAAACGATTTTGTAATTATTGACAATTATAATTCACCGGTAACCCCATTACCCCCCCGGCAGATTAAATTTATTTGCGACAGGCATTTTGGTATTGGCGCTGATGGCTTAATGTTACTTGGCAAAAAAGACGGATACGATTTTGAAATGATCTATTACAATGCCGATGGGAACCAAAGTACCATGTGTGGTAATGGCGGCAGGTGTTTGGTAAAATTTGCACACCACCAGGGCATACATAAAAGTTTATATAAGTTTATTGCTATTGATGGCGAACATGAAGCAGAGATTGACAGTAATGGTATCGTCAGGTTAAAAATGCAAAATGTAAATAAAGTAGACTACCATTTGCACCACACCATCATTGATACGGGCTCACCACATTTTGTAAAGTTTACAGAAAATGTGAAAGATGTAGATGTATTTGCAACCGGCCATGATATACGCTACAACCATGCATTTGCCCCCGAAGGGATCAATGTGAATTTTGTAGAAACGATTTCTAAAGATGCTATTTTTATGCGCACTTACGAACGCGGTGTTGAGAATGAAACACTCAGTTGCGGCACCGGCGTTACAGCAGCAGCTTTGTTAAGCGCACATAACGACAATGGTTTTAATACAGTGGATGTAAAAACACCCGGCGGCCGTTTAACTGTTGAGTTTGATAAAATTGATGAGCAGCATTTTGAAAACATCTGGCTATGCGGGCCTGCAGAATTTGTATTTAAGGTAGAGATGGAAGTACCAGAGTAAAAGAAACAGCTACAATCGAACATCAAAAAATCAGGCATAGCCAATAATACAGTACTTTAAAAATATAAACTACCAAACAATTGCTGCAGATATAGTTGAAGTGGGCACCCGGGTAAATGTATTACCACCTTTAAAACAGGAAGAATTTACTGAGCTCAGCAAAACATCGGAAATACCTATCGATTTTTTAAAAGATTCATTGGATATTGATGAAAGAAGCCGCTACGAAATTGATGATAATGTAAAACTGGTAGTAATAAAAACCCCAACAGAAAATAATTCATTTAATGAAAGCGATGCTTTTTATATCACCATACCAATCTGTATCATTTTAATGCATAACCAGATTGTTACTGTAAACTCATTTGAAAACGAAGCCATCAAAAAATTCCTGAATACTTTTCAACACCGGAGTATGGATAACAAGAATATGATGGTGCTTAAAATATTTGAAAAAGTGACTACCAATTTTCAGAATTACCTTAAAGAAATTAACCTGCGCCGCAATACACTGGAACAAAAATTATACATCGCTAACCATAACGAAAAGTTACTGCAGCTAATGAGAATACAAAAAAGCCTGGTGTATTTTATTACTGCCTTAAGGAGCAATGAACTGCTGGTGATAAAATTGGCCAGAACCAATTTTTTGCACCTGAATGAAGAGGAGAAAGATTTTTTAGACGACCTCATGGTTGAAACAAGCCAGGCGCTCGAAATGGCCAACACTTATACCAATATGTTAAACAGCACCCTGCATACCTTTGCCAGCATCATCATCAATAACCAGAACGAAGTACTGAAAAGGCTTACAACTCTAACAATTTTTTTAAGTGTGCCTGTTTTAATAGCCAGTATTTATTGCATGAATGTACCCATTCCCTATAAAGACACACCTTATGCATTTTGGGTGCCTGAATTATTTCGCTTATTATTGTTGCGTTTGTAATATCGAATTATTTTAAACCCGTAAAAAAATAAAATGAATCAGTTTACAATAAGGGTGTATGGCATTTTGCTAAACAATACCAAACAGGTATTGGTAAGTGACGAATATATCCATGGAAAATACTATACAAAATTTCCGGGCGGTGGCCTGGAGTTAGGAGAAGGTACAAGGAATTGTTTGCAAAGAGAATTTAAAGAAGAGATGGGTTTAGATGTAGAAATTGGCGAGCATATATATACTACAGATTTTTTTCAGATGAGCGCCTTTAATCCCAATCACCAGTTTATTGCTATTTACTATTTTGCAAAAGCCCTGCAACCCATTACGGTACCAATAAGAACCAAAGAATTTGATTTTGATGAGCAGCAGTTGCAGTTATATCAACAAACACAACAAATAGAAACTTTCCGTTTTATTGACTGGGAAAATTTTTCTGCAGATGCTGTTACATTACCAATTGATAAAATTGTAGCCTCCTTACTGATTGAAAAATATTAATTGTAAACACAGTAAATTTTTTGGAAGAAGAATATCTTTCACAAAACGGCCGTGAAGGAATGTTAGAAGTAATTGAGCCCTTTATTTTATTATCAATTACCTAAGAAACTGTTTAAAATTGTTATTTAATTAATGTGCTCCCGCAGATTGCGCAAATAAACGCAGATTAAATACATTGTTTTGATTGCCAATCTGCGTATATCAGCGAAATCTGCGGGCTAAAACCTCAAATACAAAATCCGGAAAATCATTTTTGAACAGCTTCTAATTATCAATTAAAAAAAAATTCTATCAGCCAATAAGCCGGATCCTGTTATCCTGACATTGTCAGAACGGCCATCATTTATCTTGCCCGGCCATTACTGGCAAGGTCTTGCTGCCTACCCTCCTACGCTGCTTTTACAAACATCAAACGAGCCGCTTTCAGGCGCAGGTGTACATGGCATTACAGCACACAAGGTTTACCCGGTTTGTGTATTACTACAAAAACCCGTGAGCTCTTACCTCACATTTTCACCCTCATCCGCCTGCGGCGGACAGTTATTTTCTGTGGCACTTTCTCTTGCCCTTTAACAGGCAGCCGGCGTTTAACCGGTGTGTTGCCCTTTGCTGTCCGGACTTTCCTCTCCAAATAAATTGGAGCGATAGCCTGGCTGATAGAACCGCAAAGCTAACTGTAATTTTTATGGCCTGTAATAATGCGCTTAATTTTTATGCTATTAAATAAAGTGTTCTATGAATTTTACTTTGGTTATATTTATTTATAATTCAATCCAACTACTTCATGGCTCTATATTTCAATAACATAATGCTGGATAGGTTTGGGGGAGGTTTGGAGAATGGCGGGGCCAAGGATAGAATAGCTATAGCTTTTGATGAAGGGGTAATGTTTTGGGAATACTTGACTACGAATGATTGTTATGTGTAGGTAGAAAATAAAAAAGCCCCCGATAAACGACGAGGGCAAGAACGTAAATGTTTGCACAACGGAATAATCCTTATTGTGATTTGCTTCAATACAAATGTACTAACAATTTTTAAATTATACTTTATGAAAAAAATATTAGGATTAGATTTAGGAACAACGTCTATTGGATGGGCTTTTGTAAAAGAAGCTGAAAATAAAGATGAGCAATCAACTATTGAAAAAATTGGGGTAAGGGTAAATCCAATTAGCATAGATGAGCAAACCGATTTTGAAAAAGGAAAAAGTATTTCAATAAATGCTGACCGAACAATAAAACGTGGTGCAAGAAGAAATTTGCAACGCTATAAGCAAAGACGTGAAAACCTAATTCAAGCATTAAAAGATATAGGATTTATTGATAGCGAAACTTCCTTAGCAGAAGAAGATAAAAATACGACTCATTCAACATTTAAATTACGTTCTAAAGCTGCCTCAGAACAAATAGAAAAGGCTGCCTTTGCCCGTGTGCTTTTGATGATAAATAAAAAACGTGGTTATAAAAGTAGCCGCAAAGCTAAAAATGAGGATGAAGGACAGGCTATTGATGGAATGGCTATTGCAAAAACTTTGTACGAAGACAATCTTACTCCCGGGCAATTCAGCTACCAGTTACTAAAAACAGGGAAAAAATATTTACCAGATTATTATAGATCAGATTTACAAGCTGAATTTGATAGGGTATGGGAATTTCAAAGTAAATTTTATCCTGAATATTTAACCGAGGAGTTTAAGAAAGAGATATCAGGAAAAGGCCAAAAGGCTACTGCTGCCATTTTTGGGAAAAAGTATGAATTTTATCCATCTGAAATTAAAGGCGCAAGAGAGGAGAAAAAAATACAAGCTTACGAATGGCGGGCAAAAGCATTAACTCAACAATTAGATATTAAAGAAGTTGCATTTGTATTTGCAGAAATAAATAATAACCTCAATAATTCGAGTGGTTATTTGGGTGCTATAAGTGACAGAAGCAAAGAATTGTATTTTAAGCAGGAAACAATTGGTCAATATTTATACAAACAATTACATGGCAATCCACATACCCGAATGAAAAACCAGGTCTTTTACAGACAGGATTATTTAGATGAGTTTGAAAGAATTTGGGAAACCCAGGCCCAATTTTACCCTGAACTTACTATTAAGATAAAGGCTGACATTAGGGATATTATAATTTTTTATCAACGCCGATTAAAATCACAGAAAACATTAATTAGTTTTTGTGAATTAGAAAATGAAGAAATAGAAGTGGTAATTGATGGAAAAAAGAAATTGAAAATGAGAGGGTCAAGAGTAATCCCAAAATCTAATCCACTTTTTCAGGAGTTTAAAATTTGGCAGAACCTAAACCATATTGAAGTAAAAAATATTAAGTCGAAAGAAATTTTTTCTATAACACTTGAAACAAAAGAACAACTATTTGAAGAACTGAAGATAAGAGGTAATATTTCAAAAAAAGAAGCTCTGGCATTAATAACAGATCAACCAAGTGAGTTTGATTTAAATTTTTCTACTTTAGAAGGTAGTCGGACTAACCAGGCATTGTACGACGCTTTTTTAAAAATGATGTTACAGGAAAATGAAGAAATAGAAACTTCAAAATTTACAACTCTTGATTTAAAAGAAAATGTACTTTCTTTTTTTGAAAAAGAAAATATTGATAAAAATATACTTGATTTTAATACAGAAATAGAAGGCAAAGAATTTGAAAAACAACCCGCTTATTTATTTTGGCATTTGTTGTATTCTTATGAAGGCGACAACTCAAATACAGGTAATGATAAACTATTAGAAAAGCTACAATCTGCTTTTGGATTTAATCGACAATATGCGCA
The DNA here is from genome assembly GCA_043783135.1 of Ferruginibacter sp. Taxonomy (GTDB): domain Bacteria; phylum Bacteroidota; class Bacteroidia; order Chitinophagales; family Chitinophagaceae; genus Ferruginibacter. The sequence goes on from JAYVZR010000073.1 coordinate 14,105, forward strand.
AATACTTTCCAATATTGCTTTTCAGCCAGACTATGGAAGTCTTAGTGCTAAAGCAATTCGTAAGGTTTTACCATTTATGAAAGCTGGGCATCCATTTTCTGGTGATTTTGAAAAGAACGGTTTACCAAGTGCAAAAGTTTTGGCCGGCTATAAAGATTCTCCTTCTTTAACTAAAGAAGAAAATGAAAAAAGAAATTTAAAGGAAACCGTTAAAATTCTACCTAAAGGTAGTTTACGAAATCCTGTTGTAGAAAAAATATTAAACCAAATGGTGAATGTTATCAACACGATAATTGCAGACCCTGCACTTGGTAAACCAGACGAAATAAGAATAGAACTTGCAAGAGAATTAAAGAAAAGTAATGACGAAAGAAAAGAAATGACAGCTAATATTAACGCAGCCAAACTGGATCATGATAGGTTTAGGAAAATACTAAGTGCTGAGTTTGGAGTAAAAAATCCAACCCGTAATGATATTATCCGTTACAAACTTTACGAGGAGTTGAAAAATAATGGTTATAAAGAGCTTTATACAAATACTTATGTTCCTAAAGAAAAATTATTTTCAAAAGATTATGACATTGAACACATCATACCTAAGGCCAGACTATTTGATGACAGTTTTAGCAATAAAACTTTAGCCCCAAGGCAAATAAATCTTAACAAAAAAGATAGAACAGCTTATGATTTTATTTTAAATGATTATGGAGAAGAGAAACTAAATGAATTTCTTTCAAGAATAGAAATGCTATCTAAATTAAAAGATGGTGAAAAGTTTTGTGTGAGTAAAGCTAAATATAAAAAACTATTGCTAAAAGCTACAGATATTGGAGAAGGATTTATTGAGAGGGACTTAAGGGATAGTCAGTACATTGCAAAAAAAGCCAAACAAATGCTGGAAGAAGTTTGTCGTACAGTAACTACTACAACAGGCAGCATCACTGACCGGCTTCGGGAAGATTGGGATTTAATAAATGTAATGCAAGAGTTAAATTTTGACAAATATAAAAGACTCGGGCTTACAGAAATGGTTGAAAAAAAGGATGGTAGTTTTAAAGAACGCATAATTGATTGGTCAAAAAGAAATGATCATCGTCATCATGCAATGGATGCACTAACAGTAGCTTTCACCAAACACAGCCATGTACAGTATTTAAACAATTTAAATGCAAGGCGTGATGAAAGCAATAAAAAACATGCTGCTATTTTTGGGATAGAACAAAAAGAAACCTATAAAGATGTTGATAATAAAAGAAAGTTTAAAACACCCCTACTACACTTTAGAGAAGAAGCTAAAAAGCATTTAGAAAATACGTTAATTTCTTTTAAAGCAAAAAATAAGGTAATAACAAAAAATAAAAATATTACTAAATTAAACGGCAAATCAATTACAAAAATAGAACTGACTCCAAGAGGGCAATTACATAAAGAAACAGTTTATGGTAAACTTCAGCAATACAATACAAAAGAAGAAAAAATAAATGCAAAGTTTGATGAATTTGTTATTTTAAAAGTTGCTAAACCAATTTATCGTACTGCCCTTTTAAACAGATTAAATGAATTTAACAATGACCCTAAACTTGCATTTACAGGAAAAAATAGTCTTGACAAAAAACCAATCTATATTAATACCGAAAAAACAGAAGTAGTTCCACAAAAAATAAAGATGGTATGGCTGGAGGATGATTATACTATTAGAAAAGATATTACCCCTGATTTAAAAATCGAGAAAGTAATTGATGTTGGCATAAGAACTATTTTGCAAAAAAGACTTGAAGAATTTAATGGTAACAGTAAAGAGGCATTTAGCAATCTTGACAAAAATCCCATTTGGTTGAATAAAGAAAAAGGTATTGCTATAAAACGTGTAACAATTAGCGGTATAAAAAATGCTGACGCATTACACAATAAAAAGGATCATCATGGAAAAGAAATTTTAAACGAAAATGGCCAGCCCGTACCTGTTGATTTTGTAAGTAGTGGGAACAATCATCATGTGGCTATTTACAAAGATGAAAAAGGAGATTTACAGGAAAATATAGTTTCATTTTATGAAGCAGTAGAACGTGTAAATCAAGGTCTGCCTGTAGTAGACAAAAGCTATAACCAGGATTTAGGTTGGCAATTTTTATTCACAATGAAACAAAATGAATATTTTATTTTCCCCTCTTTAGATTTTGATCCCTCGGAAATTGATTTAATGAATCCAGTAAATAATAAATTGATTAGTTCTCATTTATTTAGAGTTCAAACATTATCAGTTGTAAAGTATGGTAATAATACTGTGAGGGATTTTATGTTTAGACATCACTTTGAAACTACTGTTGAAGATAAAAAAGAATTAAAAGACATTTCTTTTATTCAGATAAAAAGTTTGAAACCTCTAGAAAAAATTATTAAAGTTAGAATTAATCATATCGGACAAATTGTAAGGGTTGGAGAATATTAAAAATTAAATATGATCAAACGCACCCTTTACTTTGGTAATCCTGCTTATTTAAAAACCAAAGATGAGCAATTCGTTTTTGAAAGTACAGATACTTTTGCTTGTCATCCCGAGGCACGAGGGATCTGCCAAATCAATTGTACAAAAGCTAAATTTCCTATTCAAATGACTAATCAACCGTTATAACTTATGATCAAACGCACCCTCTACTTCGGTAACCCTGCCTATCTAAAAACCAAAGATGAGCAACTTGTTTTTGAAAGTACAGATACCGGCGAAA
>JAYVZR010000074.1:0-2413 GCA_043783135.1 Ferruginibacter sp.
AAAACCTCCCGTAATATATTATTAGATGAAAATAACAGGATGTGTGGCTGGAAGAATTTGCAAACAGGGCAAGAAAAAATAGCTATTGATAAACCGAACCTGATTGAAAAGGCTTACAGTTGTGTGGTAATTTATCAACCCGAAATATTTTCCTTAATAAAGCAAAAAGGAAAATTTTCCATCATTGATAGTTACCTTGACCTGGCGGCAGCACATGTAATTTTAGGCTACAATCACAGCGGTGATCATTTAGTAGATGTAGGTAAACCAGAAAGTGTAGCTATTGCCGAAAAATTATTCTTCTAATTGTCCTTGCTATCCACCGGAACACCAAACTGCTTATTTTCTTTTGGCTTGCTTAAACCAAAATTATACCGGAAGGTAATGCCCGCCCTGCGTGTATCATTTACCCTGGAACCTGTTGTACTTACATTGCCCTGGTTTAATGTAAACGAAACATGGTTGGTTTGCAGTGCATCATTTACCGAAAAAATAAGGTTGGCTTTTTTTTGTAAAATGCTTTTGTTTAAAGAAAAATACAAGCCGCCAAAATTATCCAGTTCATAAAAATTCTGCAGGGCTTTGGTACGCATAAAACCCTGTATATCCAGGGTAAGCGTTTTGCTGGCTTTAAATTCGTGAAACATAAAAAAAAGCCAGCTGCCACGTTTATAATCCAATGGCCTGTTTTGATAAATGCCATTGTATTGATTATAATTATATTGTGCCCCCATGTAAAAAAAATATTTTCCTCCGGGCGGTATGCCACCCACGAGCCTGCAATACAGCTCTTTATTTTTACCTAAATTGTCATAAGTGCGGTAAGCAATTTTAGTAGCATCATCCTGGTAAGTAACATTGCTGAAAATATTATTGGTTTGGTTTATACCCAATGCCGCAACCGGAAAATCAGTAAAGGTTACATTAAACTCGTAGTTGGTTGTAAACTGAGGCTGTAATTTTGGATTGCCCACATCGAATAAATACTGATCAATATATTTTGGATAAGGGTTCAGTATTTCGTAATAGGGCCGTTTAATACTGCGACGGTAAATGGCATTGCCCACCAGTTTAAACCCAAATATTTTAAACAGGTTATGCCGCAGAAAAATGTATGGAAATAAATCTGTTCTTTTTATGGATAAGGTAGTGTCTTTCGGTATCAGTTGCCTGCCGTTGATATCGGTAGTTTCTAACCGCAGCCCGGGTTTAAGGGTAAATCCATAAAATGTTTTGGCTAATTGTATATAGGCAGCACTAACGGTTTCCTTGTATTTAAAAGTATTGGTTTGGTAAGGGTCAGCAACACTTCCGCTGTTGCCGGTTTTGTAAAAATAGTCAGCGCTGTTATTACTGTTGCTGATGGTTAATTTTACGCCCGTTTCTGCGGTAATTTTTTTTGGTAATTTAAGTATAAGGTCTGTTTGTACAACGTAGATATTTTTATCGTTTTTATTTTCACCATTCCCCAATACAGCTGGCTTTGCCGGTAAATTAAAATAATTACTGTAAGCTTGCGTATTAGCGTTTTTGTAATAATTGTAATCAAACTCCATCGTCCATTCACTGCCCGTTGAATCAATTTTGTATTTGGACGAAATATTATTTCCAATAAACAGGGCACTGCTTTTATTATTTACGTCCGACTGGCTTTTGCCCAACTGATACTGGTTTGCATATTTGTAAATATTGATGGCGTTGATGGCATAGCTTTTACTGTTGGTATTGCTTAACCTTATATCGCAGGCAATATTGAATTTTTTTGTGATAGCTACGTCAATACCGCCGCCAAAATAATTATTTGCCGAAGGATAAGTAGTGTAGGCTTTTTGAGCCAGCAACGAAGAATCTGTTTTAATCAGCCTTGCTGAATTCAGTTCTTCAAAATTATTTCTGCTGGTAAACTGGTAACTAAAATAGCTGGTGATTTTGCCGGCACTTTTATTAAAATTTGCACCCGCTGTTTTGGTAGCGTACACTCCCTGAAAATACCCTGCATTAAAACTGCCACTGCTACCGAGTTTCACGCCTTTTCTTAATACAATATTTACAATGCCACCACTGCTTGCAGCATCATATTTTGCAGAAGGGTTGCGCAATATTTCTATTTTGGCTACACTGCCGGCCGGTAAACTTTTTAATAAAGAGGCCAGGTCGGCACTGCTGATTTTCATTTCACGTCCGTTAATAAAAACGGTGGCAGGTGTAGTGCTGCTTAAATATACATTGCCATCCTGATCAACAACAGCTCCCGGTGTTTTTTCTAAAATTTCATAAGCATTGGTACTGCTGTTGGCAAGTACAGCAGCATCTATAATAGTTTTATCATCTTCCTGTTTAACAAGGGGTTTTTTCGCAGTTACTTCTATGGCGGTTAAAGAGGTTAATTTCTTTTTAAAAAACAAGGGTATAT
>JAYVZR010000075.1:0-2410 GCA_043783135.1 Ferruginibacter sp.
TGGTTATTATGCCGATGGAACAAGGCTTAATTTAACAGCCGATTTAGGTTACCGCTTTCAACCTTTTGTAAATATAACTTTAAGCACAAGCTATAATCATATTGACCTGCCACAGCCATGGGGTATTACTGATTTCTGGCTGGTTGGCCCACGCATTGACGTTACCTTTACCAATACATTATTTTTTACCACGTTTGTGCAATATAATAACCAATTAAAAAATATAAATCTCAATACAAGGTTTCAGTGGCGGTATAAACCTGCCAGTGATTTCTATATCGTGTACACAGATAATTATTATACAGCCCCACTGTATATTCGTAACCGTGCATTGGTATTAAAGTTTACTTATTGGTGGAACATGTGATGGTGACCCGATAGCTATCAGGTGGTGAATGGTCAGTTGTGAATGGTGAATAGTGGAAATTTAATTTTAAAATAGTTTAGCATAATGAATAAAATAAAACTGCTGTGCATTATTGTAGTTTGCTTTTTTATGGCCTCTTGTGCTAAAAAAGAAAAAGTAAGCCTGCTGGTGTATAATGCAACTATCTACACAATTGACAGCGCCTTCTCTACTGCTGAAGCAATGGTGGTTAAAGATGGAAAAATATTGGCCACTGGAAAAATGGCTGATCTCGAAAAAGAATTTGAAATAACTGAAAAACTGGATGCACAGGGAAAATTTATTTACCCGGGTTTTATAGATGCACATGCACATTTTTTGGAATATGGCAAGAGGTTACAACAGGTAAGTCTTATTGGTACAGGTAGCTGGGATGAAATAATTGAGAAAGTAAAAACATTTGCTGCAGAAAATAAAGAGGGCTGGATAACAGGCGGTGGCTGGGACCAGAATGACTGGACGGTAAAAAAATTTCCATCAAATGAAAAACTGAATGAGCTGTTTCCCGACAGGCCTGTTCTTTTATCCAGGATAGATGGGCACGCTGCAATAGCAAATCAAAAGGCATTGGATATTGCCTGTATAAAAGCCGGTGATAGATTAACCGGTGGTGAAATAGAAGTAAAGCAATGGATAGAGAAAAAATCTTCTACATCTAAACTAACAGGCATATTAATTGACAATGCTTTTAATTTGGTTTTGTCAAAAATCCCTTCCGCTACAGAACAACAATTTAATAAAGTATTGCTGGCGGCTCAAAAAAATTGCTTTGCTGTTGGATTAACAACCATTGATGATTGCGGATTAAATTATACTGATGTAGAGAGAATAAAAAAATTACAGGAGGCTGGTAATTTAAAAATGCGCCTGTATCTAATGTTGAGTGATGAAGAAAAGAATTTTGATTGGCTTGAAAAAAATGGCATCCTAAAAACGGACAGGTTAAATGTAAGAAGCATTAAGGTATATGCTGATGGCGCATTAGGTTCGAGAGGTGCCTGCCTGTTGCAACCCTACAGCGATAAGCCCGGCCATACTGGTTTTTTGTTAAGCAACCCCGCACATTTTGATTCTGTTGCCAGCAGGATTGTGCAAAAAGGTTTTCAGATGTGTACACATGCCATTGGGGATAGCGGCAACAGGACCATCCTGAAGATTTACGCAAAGTATTTAAAAGGAAAGAACGATTTAAGATGGCGTATTGAACATGCCCAGGTAATTCATCAAAATGATTTCAACATATTTGGCGCCAATTCAATCATCCCCTCTGTACAACCTACCCATGCAACAAGTGATATGCGCTGGGTGGCAGAAAAGTTGGGCAGTGAACGGGTAAAAGGTGCTTATGCTTATAAACAATTATTGCAACAAAACGGATGGATACCACTGGGTACCGATTTTCCTTTTGAAGATATTTCAACCTTTAAAACATTTTATGCTGCTGTGGTAAGAAAAGATGCTAAGGGTTGGCCGGATGGAGGTTACCAGCCAGCAAATGCTTTAACAAGGGAAGAGACAATAAGAGGAATGACCATCTGGGCTGCTAAAGCCAACTTTGAAGAAAAGGAGAAAGGGAGTTTGGAGAAAGGAAAACTGGCAGACTTTGTTATACTGGACGCCGATATCATGAAAGAAGCCCCTGAAAAATTATTACAGGTTAAGGTACTTAAAACATTTTTGAACGGCGAAAAAGTTTATGAAAATAAATAAGCAATTTTTTACATTATAAATGGCAGTAATTTAATCAATGGTTTAATAGATATGCTTTTTTGACAGATTTACCTTAGGATAAAGTTTTCAAAAAATAGTGAGTAAGTAAACTTGATAAAAAATCAAGTAACCCATTTATACCTGCTGCTTGGGCTTTCATTTGTAAAAGCTTAACATTAGACCTGTGCACAATATTAATTTTATGTTATATTTTTACAAAAACAACTTACAATGCCAACAAAGAAAACAGCAATAAAAAAAAGTGCTCCAGCGAAAGCACAAATACTGAAAACA
>JAYVZR010000076.1:0-2404 GCA_043783135.1 Ferruginibacter sp.
ACTTCGTACATGATTGGCATTAATTTCAAGGCCTACACAAATAAATTTATTAGGATCAAGCACCAGTTGAGAAGCTAAGCTACCGACCGTTTCTGCCAGGGCACAGCTTGCACCGCCATGTAATAAGCCATAAGGTTGTTTGGTGCGGTTATCAACAGGCATTTTTATCTTAATGTAATCTTCGCCCAGTTCGGTATATTCCATACCCAAAAATTCGCCCATTGTGCCCGGCTCTATTACGAGCAGGTTTTCTTTTTTAATTGATTTATTAAACCAGATAGCCATAGTTGTAATTTTATAAGGAAGTGAAAAATTATTTTTTTGTGATGGTGCTGTTAACAACATCGGGTAAAAACTGAGATACGTCACCGCCATTTTTATATACATCCCGTACAAGGGTAGATGCTACGGAAGTAAACTGCGGCAGACAGGTTAAAAACACCGTTTCAATATGGCCATCAAGGCTGCGGTTCATATCTGCAATGGCTTTTTCGTATTCAAAATCGTTTACGTACCGTATGCCTCTTAAAATAAAGCCGGCGCCAACACTTTTACAACAATTAACTGTAAGTCCGTCATATACTACTGCTGCTACTTTTGGCTCATCTTTATAAATATCTTTTACCCATTGTAACCGTTGCTCCTCGCTAAACATAGGCACTTTATTTACATTGCGGCCAATGCCAACAATCAGTTTATCAAATAAAGGCAACGCCCTGTTGATGATATCAATATGGCCGAGCGTAACAGGATCAAATGTACCGGGGAAAAGACAAATACGTTGCATGGTTTAATGGATAATTTTTTTAATGGATAATTGATAAATTCAATAATTGATAATTTTTTTACTTCGCTAAATTATGAAAGTAGAAAAAAATTTTATTTAGTTGATAAAAAGTAAATTGTTGGAGTGATTTATTATCTGATAATTCTTTCATCATTTTCACCATGCTACAGCTAACAAAAAATACAAATACTCCACAGCTTAAAATATTATCCATTAACAATTTATCAATTACTAATTAAGAAGAGAGTTGCTTTTAGGTGACAAAAGATACAATACTGCCATGCGTACCGCTACCCCATTTTCTACCTGTTGTAAAATTATTGATTGCTTGCTATCAGCCACATCACTGTCTATTTCTACCCCCCGGTTAATGGGGCCGGGGTGCATAATTACAATTTCTTTTGGCAATTCATCCAACAATTTTTTACTAACCCCGTAGGCAAGATTGTATTCTCTTAAAGAAGAAAATAAAACCTGGTTCTGCCTCTCCAATTGTATCCTTAGTACATTGGCTACATCGCACCAGGCCAATGCCTTTTTAAGGTTGTATTCTACCTTAACCTGCAATGCTGCTGCAATGTATTTGGGTATAAGTGTCGGAGGGCCTGCTACCATTACTTCTGCCCCCATTTTTTTTAATAAATAAATATTGCTTAGTGCAACCCTTGAGTGCATAATATCACCTACCAGCACTATTTTTTTTCCTTCCAGCGTACCTAATTTTTCTTTAATGGAAAAAGCATCCAGCAATGCCTGCGTGGGGTGTTCGTTAATACCATCTCCTGCATTTACAATGGCTGCAGGAATATGTTTTGCTAAAAAATGAGGTGCCCCGCTGGCGCTATGCCGCATCACCACCATATCCACCTTCATGCTTAAAATATTATTCACCGTATCCAGCAAGGTTTCGCCTTTTGCAACAGACGATCCTGATGCTGTAAAATTAATGGTGTCGGCACTTAACCTTTTTTCTGCCAGTTCAAAAGATATCCTGGTACGGGTGCTGCTTTCGTAAAATAAATTTACAATGGTAATATCCCTTAGCGACGGAACTTTTTTTACAGGCCTTTGTAAAACTTCTTTAAACTGTGCGGCAGTAGATAAAATAAGGGATATGTCTTGCTGTGTAAGATCCTTAATGCCCAATAGATGTTTGGTAGATAGTTGCATTAAGGGGCAAAGCTAATAGATTTGTTTTGAATTGCATTATATCAATCTATAAATTTTAAGGAGGTTTATTTTACAAAGGCAATCAGATAATTTTTAATTTATTACTGTTGCCTGTAAGTTATCGCAGTCCATTCCCCCACTCTTTCTACGGCTGTGTTTTTCTATTTTTTCTATTGCTCAAAAATGGTATTCACTCATGCCGGGCTGGTAGCACTCTAATCATGGCCCTGATATTTGGTCTTAAAAAAGAGAAAGGTCTTCCTCCACTAACCAAATTTTAAAACAAGCCACTTTTTACTTACAAAATAACGCTCGAGCAAAATACAAAAAATATCAAATACAATTAGTACAGCAACCAATTGAAACAACGTTAAATACGCCTTTTGTTTCAACACCATCAGCAAAGGATAATGCAGCAGGTATAAGGCATAGCTGCCGGTTCCAATT
>JAYVZR010000077.1:0-2403 GCA_043783135.1 Ferruginibacter sp.
AAGCGACAGATTGCTCAAGTCTTAGACGGACATAAATTTCAGTTACGGTAATTTTCTTTTCTTCATCAATCAGCTTCAGCAATTGCTGGCGCAATTTATGATTTACGGCTCTTAAAATAAGTGCCGCTTTTTTTACATTGTAATAGTCAATTTTTAATGTAGTCATGTTTCAAGTTTTTTAGACAATAAATATCCCGTCTTTCCAGAGGCATTGTCTTAGTCATAGTTATTAAATTTTCTTAAACTGTTCCAAGGGAACATGGCGAAGATACAATGCAAATCAGATAGTTAAATAATAGTATTTTATGAGTCGTAACAATTTGCCGGATTCAGCTACCATTATGACTGCTGTAAAACCCCTTTAGATAAAGGGGTTCGGAATAAGCTGTGCTGGTGAATTTTTTTTCCGTAAAATTTTTAAAAGATAAATTACTCATTGCCAAACCATTGTTGGGGGGATTTGTAAAATGGGCATTTTTATCAATACAAATTGCTTTCCATTTGGCAGCACCGCTACCAAAAAAAAGTGTCTTTTTATTTAACATCAATTTAATGGAATCCTCTGAATCAAGAATTAAGGAACAAGGCTCAAGGATTGTATTCAAATCTTTATCATACACCGCCGTAAACACTTCCATTCTACGGGCATCAATCATTGGGCAATATTGTATTGGTGCTGCATTTGCGGTTTTACTGTATTCATCTATAACCCCCGTGGTTAAAATCTCCAGGGCATTTAAAACAATTAATGGTTTATTTAAAGAATAGCACAAACCTTTGGCACTTGCCATGCCCACACGAAGACCAGTGTAAGACCCCGGCCCATAATTTACAGCAATAGCGGCTATATCGGGTAAAGAAATGCCTGCTTTTTTTATCAAAGATTGAATAGCCGGCTGCAGAAAAGCAGCATGTTCTTTTGGGTTGGTATTTTTTTCTTCCTGCAATATCAATCCATCTTTGGCAATAGTAATAATTGCAGTTTCGGATGCGGTATCAATATTTAAAATGAGGCTCATATCGCTGCTTCTTTTTGTAATAATGATGCTGGTAAATATCGTTTATCATGCTGGCTTAATGCAAACAATAAACCGTACACATTTTTTACCCCGATTATGCTTGCCCATTCAAAAGGCCCGTAAGGATAATTGGTACCCAATTTCATTGCAATATCTATCTCCCGTTTCGAACTTATTTCGTCTTCTAAAGCAAAATAGGCCTCATTAATAATCATGGCAATTGGCCTTGCTGCCACCAGGCCGGGTTCATCTGTTGCTTCTATGTATTGTTTATCTAACAAAGAAAAAATTTGTTTCACTTCATCCGTAATTATTCCTGCAACCTCCCAAATTTTTCTTGCTATAAAACTATTCCATCCATTAATACGGACCACATTTGGCTGGATATTTAACTCTTTCAAAGTAGCTATCACCGAGTTTAATAAAACAGGCACTTGTATATTTTTAAGTTGTTGTGTATTTATTTCCTGTAAAATAATATAACCATGCACTGGCATATTTACTTGCTGTAATGATTGTATCCTTAACAGGTTTACATTGCTTGTATCTTGGTTAAGTTCTTTCCATTGTTCATCATTTGCCAGCACTGCAATCATCATGTGATATTTTTTACAAAAATAGGTGGTTGATAAAAGATATATTTGCAGTCACAAAAAATAAAAATGAGCAAGCAAATTATTACTACCAATAATGCACCGGCACCCATTGGCCCTTATAACCAGGCCATCAAAACCGGCAACCTGCTATTTGTATCTGGCCAGGTGGCGCTAAAACCCGGCACCAACGAAATGGCCAATGCAGACATCATTGAAGAAACCCACCAGGTGCTGCAGAATTTAAAATCTATTTTACAAGAAGCAGGGATGGATTTCAGCAATATTGTAAAGACAACCATTTTTTTAAGCGATATGGATTTATTCAGCCAGGTAAATGAAATTTATGCCAAGTATTTTGAGGGCGATTTTCCAGCAAGGGAAACAGTGGCGGTAAAAGGGTTACCTAAAAATGCCAATGTAGAAATAAGTGTGGTGGCAGCAGGATAATTATTGAAGTTTAGGTAAAATATGTATTTGCAGCCTTTCAATTTTTTTAGTCCGGCACTGTTGCATTCTCATTCAATATTTAGCCACTGCAAAAAATATAATCTCTTTTTTCGCTTCGAAAGTTTGTTTTCCGCCTGTTTTTTATATTGATAAAAAAGTTTTTTGACCCTATACTCATTTTTAAAGTAACGCTTTTATAATTGATATTTCTACAGTTAAATTGAAAATTAAGATGACTACAATAATTAATTTACACAAATGAACAGCGACGCTCCATTGGTAATAATAACAGACAGGGTGCCGGAGTTTTTATCAGAAAAATTACTGCAAAAAAACTACCG
>JAYVZR010000078.1:0-6592 GCA_043783135.1 Ferruginibacter sp.
TCCGCTAATGCTCGGTGATGTTGCATTAAAATACACATAGATTGCTGTAAGGTCAGTACCATTCACAGTGCCGCCTATCGGTACATTCACACTGCTTACTGTTGTAGCTGCTGTTGCCACATCCATTTTGGCGACGTAGATAATATTGGTGGCAGTACCTTGCAAAATGTTAGATGCTGCAGTGGCACTGGTACTAAGTGTTACATCTGCCTGGGCTTTTCCGTTTATCTGAAACCCCAGTAACATCAAATAAAATAACACAGAAGAATAATAAAAACATTTCATAAAAAAATTTTTAAAATTTTAAATAAAATGTTTTTCAAAGTCTATTGGTAGACTTGCATTTCAGTAGGAAATCAAATTTATTAAAAAATAACAACTTATTGAAATTATATCTTTGCTTTTGTTTAAAGGGGTATTTATATTTAGTAAACGGTCAATTTTTTAAATCTAAATAATTTGCGCTTGCTTCCTGACCAGCCAATTGAATCACTAAAGGCGTAGGAGAAGGTGCAATGGCCATATGGTTTGTTCGTAAATAATTGAATGCCCGTTATGATATTGAAATTGTGTGTTTAAAATTGGTTTACCTTTTCAATGGAAAAACATTAAAAATAGTAAGCGTAATCAATATGCCCAAAAAAATAAATATTCCCAAATTGAATGTTGATGGCCGTATATGGATTTCAACCCCAGAAGGCAAGTTTGTGGGAAAAGGCCGTATTGAGTTGATGGAAAAGATCAAGGAATTTGGTTCTATACGGCAAGCTGCTGCAGCAATGCAAATGTCGTACAGGCAGGCTTGGCAATTAATAGACGATATGAACACCAAAGCAAAAACTCCATTGGTACTTTCTCAAAGGGGTGGTAAAGGTGGTGGAAACGCAACCGTTACGGAAAAGGGGGAAGCAATCATTACCCTTTTCAATTCCTTCAATCAGCAGTTTCAAAAGTTGTTAGCACAGGAAGCTAAAAAATTCAGGTAGTAGATTTTTTTTATTTCAGCGTAATCGTTTAATTTCAATCGTTATTCCTGATCAGGAATAACGATTGAAAATTTATTTAAACGGATATGATAAAAATTATTACTGGTGTATTTGTTTCATTTTTTTTTATTTTATCAGCCAATGCTCAGGAAAAAAATACAAGCCCGGATAAATTCACAGACTCTGCCGCTCTTTTAAATGAAGTGATTGTTTCAGCGTCACGGATACCCGAGAGCATATTGCGATCGCCGGTTAGCATTGAGAAAGCAGGCATACCATATTTTAAAAGTTCTGCAGCACCTTCATTTTTTGATGCACTGGAAAATGTAAAAGGTGTACAAATGATTGTACCCAGCATGGGCTTTAAAGTTATCAATACAAGAGGGTTTGCCAATACCACCAATGTACGTTTTGCCCAGTTGGTAGATGGTACGGATATACAGGCGCCTCATATTGGCGCCCCTCTTGCAAATGCCCTGGGGCCAAGTGACCTTGATATAGTAAGCGTAGAAATTATAACCGGCACCGCTTCTGCTTTATATGGAATGAACACAATAAACGGGCTGGCTAATTTTATCACCAAAAACCCCTTTGGCAGCCAGGGTATCAGTGTACAGCAAAAAACCGGTGTAAACCACCTGTCGGATCCAAACAGTGCTGCAACTATTTTTTCTGAAACAAGTATCCGTATTGCCACGATACTTTCTCCAAAATTTGCTTTTAAAATCAATGGCACTTATACCCGTGGTTACGATTGGATTGCAGATAATCAAACCGACCTTAACCCGAATGCAAACGCAACGCTGTCGTTAACAGGTGCGGACAACCCTGCGATGGACCCTGTAAACAGCTACGGCAATGAATCTTCCAACAGAAGAACATTGACCATGCTGGGTAAAAATTATGTTATTGCACGTACCGGGTATTATGAAAAACAAATTGCCGATTATGAACTGCAAAACGGCAAAGCTGATATTGGTTTGTTTTATAACATCAGTAACAATGCCCAGCTTTCTTATACTTACCGGTTTGCTAAACTGGACAATATTTATCAACGCAGCAACAGGTTTCGTTTAGAAAATTATGCGGTACAGCAACAGGCATTAAAATTAATAACAAAATCAGTTACCATCCAGGCTTACTGGAACAGTGAAAACACAGGCGATTCGTACAACCTGCGCTCAATGGCAGAAAATACAGACAAAGCTTTTAAGAGTGATGACAAATGGTTCAATGATTATAAAAGCAGGTTTAATTCAGCAGTAGTAAGTGGTTCAACAACAGTAGATGCATTGGAAGCAGCACTTTCCTTTGCTGATTCAGGGAGGTTTCAACCGGGAACAGCAAAATATGATAGTGTGTTTAACCGGCTAAAAAATATCAACAACTGGGATTCCGGCGCTGCCTTAAGGGTTAAGGCAAACCTGGTAGATATAGATGCACAGGTTAATTTAACAGGCAGTGTATTGGCAGGGTTTACCAAAGCCACTGCTATAGAAATATTAGCAGGTTTTGATTATAGAACCTACATTGTTATACCAGATGGAAATTATTTTATTAATCCTGTTGCCAGCAAAACCTATGATAATTTAGTGTATGGAAAAACCGGGGCATTCATTTCTGCCACCAAAGAATTTTTTCAAAATAAATTAAAGGCAGGGGCATCATTGCGGGTTGATAAAAATGATTATTTCCCTGCCACATGGAACCCCCGGTTTACCCTTGTGTATTCGCCAACGTATAAAAATAATTTCAGGATTGCTTATCAAAGCGGTTCCCGTTATCCGGGTTTGTTTGAAGGCTTTTCCAATGTAAATAGCGGAGGGGTTAAAAGAGTAGGGGGATTGAAAGTAATGTCCAGCGGGGTCTTCGAAAACTCTTATTTAAAATCTTCCATCGATGTATTTCAGGCAGCTGTTATAAAAGATGTAAATACATTGGGTATTTCAAAAAATAATGCCATTAAAAAAAATGCACCCCTCCTTGTTAAAAACCCTTATACCTATCTTAACCCGGAGAATATTAAATCTTTTGAAATGGGATATAAAGGGTTCTTCCTTCAATCAAAATTATATGTGGATGTTGATTTTTATTATAACATTTATCATTCTTTTATTGCCCAGGTGGAGGCAAGTGTACCCAAAACGCAGAACCCCGATTCAATTGCATTTTACCTTAACGACAAAAAACTACAGGACAGATACAGGTTGTGGACAAATTCAAAAACCACCGTTTATAATTACGGCGGCGGCCTGGGTGTAAAATATAATTTTAGTAAAAACTATTTTTTTGGTGGCAATGTATCTTATGCCTCATTGGACAGAAAAACAAGTAATGATGGCCTTGAAGATGGGTTTAACACACCCAAATGGATTACAAATATTTCGATATCAAATCCACAGGTATATAAAAACCTGGGCGCAGCAATTACTTACAGGTGGCAAAGCAGCTATTATTGGCGCTCTTTTTTGGTAAATGGTGAAGTGCCGGCTTATCATACAGTTGATATGCAGGTAAATTATACATTTTTAAAACCGCAATTAAACGTAAAACTGGGGGCTGCCAATTTATTAAATCAATACTACTATTCGTTTTTAGGCGGTCCCTATATTGGTGGGTTTTATTACCTGGCACTCACCTTCTCTTTGGATTATAAATAATTGGATGCTCATGCTTTAGGGGCTT
Organism: Ferruginibacter sp.; assembly: GCA_043783135.1. Classification (GTDB taxonomy): domain Bacteria; phylum Bacteroidota; class Bacteroidia; order Chitinophagales; family Chitinophagaceae; genus Ferruginibacter. The sequence continues at coordinate 3,672 of JAYVZR010000078.1, forward strand.
TTAACTTTCTATTTTTTCCTTTGTCACTCAACTGCTTTGCATTTTGATTACTTACAATTTTTTTCCCACTCTTTGCTTCAATTTCTTTCCTGGTGTTTCCTGCAATGGTTCCGCCTTGCTTTGCTATCACTTTATTTTCTTCAAAATCTTTGGGTTTCTTTTCTTTACTAATTTCTGAGTTGGTGGCTTCTGCAAGCATGTTTAATACCAGCTCTAAGTTGGTCATATTGTCCCGCAGGTTTTCTTTTTTAAGGTTTTTAAATTGCTTGTATTCTTTTACTTTTTTGCCGCTCCATGCCTGTGTTATTATATCCGTTAGGGTTGCAAACTCCTGTCCTTTTTTTACTCCACGGTTTTCCCACTTGTCTGTAAGTTCCTTACATACTTCAATACTTTTCAGCCGCTGGTTTATACATTGTTTACAGTAACCAAGTTTAAAATAATTTTCCATTGCCCTGTCTATGCTCAATTCCGGGTTTTGGCTTTCTTCTATTCTTTCATATCCTGTTTTTGCAAGCCATTGTTTAAAAGGTTCGGCTTTGGGGCTTGGGATAGATTGAATAAGCCTCAATAGTTGTTCTGTATCGCCTACATCAGTCAAATAAAATTTTCCATCGGCTGATTGCATTTTAAGTTGGTTACAGTTTGTAACCGACTCGTTTCCTTCTTTTACAAGCCGGTGCTTTAATACCTTCCAGTAATTTCTGGGGTTAGGGCTATCAGTAAGGATTGCTATTACATCTACAATAGAAAAATACCAAATCTCTTTTTCAGCATTCCATTGGCTGCGTACTTTTTTTTCTTCAAATAATTTTATACTGCTCATAACCACTGCACATTTTGAATTAATAAAGATAGCAGGTATTTTAATTGAAAGCTAAATTATTTAGTAATAATTTTTGACGCTAAACTTATTTTTTGAGGCGGATATGGTATTGGAAAAAAATATTTGCAGGAGATTAAATGATATGCTGTAAAGGGACAGTTGTGGAAGACATCGGAAGTTTTTAAAACTTCCGATGCCTGGTTAGCATTTTGCTCTGCCTTTTTTATATAGCAATATTTTAATTGTAGATAGAAATAAATCACCATTTTTTTATATTGATTTGTTCTGACGAATTAATTACCTAAATTATTTTATATCTTTTTTTCATAGATTTATGTAATTGAATCAGGGATTGCATCACTTCAAAAAGCTTATGAGAATAAAAATACCTCTACTCCTTTTGTATATATTTTCATATATACCATGTTTATTTGCTCAGAAACCTGATTGGCAAGAAATACAAAATGCTATCAACGGCAAAATAAACTTAGCGGAACTTCATCAACAATTAGAACAAATAAAAAAAGATGCCTTTAAAAATAATCAGTATGCTATTGTTGCCAGAAGTTTTTATCATCAAATGCAAATCGCTGATTTGAAATCAGAAGACACTTCTTACTTTAGGAATTCATTTTACATAGATAGTATTTTAAAAGATAAAAAAACACCCTTGCTTTTGCAGTCTGCAATGCTGATACTAAAAGCTAAAAGAGTTGCAGGGTTTAGGCACAAGTTTAATTACCGAAACAATAAAAATATTTTTTGGATACCTGATGGCTCAACAGATTACCGAAAACTAAACAATGTAGAACTTGATAGCTTAACACAGTTATATTTTGAAGAAGCCAAAAAAATCAGCCTGCAACTAAAACAGGAAAACGTAAAAGAATTACTGTGGTTATCTACAGACCCTTTGTTGTTTCTTTTTAAGCCAAACTATACCGACATTATTTTTGCTGAACAATTACATTATGCTGATGCAAACGTGGATGGGTTTACAAACAATAGCAGCGAATGGCTTTTACTAAACCCCGATGAATTTATCAATAGTAAAGAACTACCCAAAGGTTTAAATACTCAATTTAAACCGATATACATTTTATACCAGCAATGGGCAAATTGTCACAAGGCAGAACCTGAAATATTTTATTTTATTGAATCACTAAGCCGTAAATATTTTTACAATAAAAATAGTGGTGCTGACACTAAGCTTTACTATCAGGACTATTTGCAGGAAATGATCCAGTCGAAATATGATCCCGTAAAGGCGCATTGTATTTACCAGCTATGCCTGCTATGGTATAATAAGGGCAATACTTATAGTAACAGTATTGATGAATATGAAAATAATTACAGCCGGTACAATTTTGTAAAATTTGATACCGCTTATAGGCATTATTACATAAAAGCATTGAATTTATTTGAAAAAAGCACTTCTTTACTCGATAGCTTTTATTACCTGAAAAAAAACTTGATGGTAATGAAGCAACAAATAGAAAGTAAAAAATTAAACATTCAGAAACGGGATGTTTACCTGCCAAATGAAAAAATATTTTACCATCTAGTGTTTAAAAATATAACAGCACTTCATCTAAAAATTGTAAAATTAAATAGTTTTTATAATCAACAATTCCAGGATAAATTACAGGTAAAGGAATTAATCCGTGCTGCTTCCTTTAAAAGAATGGTAATAGTGTTGCCAGGAGAAAAAGACTTTCAAACCCATGCGGCAAAAATTGAAACCGGGAGTTTGCCAGTTGGCTATTATGCAGTACTGTACAGTGATTCTTTAATTGAAGACGGCAACCAGAATATCAATCTTTTAACAATAAGCATAAGCAATATTGCTGTAGTTAATAATGAAGACCGTCTTTTTGTGCTAAATAGATCAACAGGGATGCCATTGAATAAGGCGAAAGTGTTGGTAAAATATACTCCTAAATATAAGGGACCGATAATTGATGCTCCTATTAAAACGGTTAATGCAGCAGGATATACCATTGTAAAGGAAAGAAATATCAACAAAACATTTGTAATGTATGGCGCAGATACCTTACAGGTAAAAGTAAATGAAAATTCAATTAATAAACCGGAT
>JAYVZR010000079.1:0-2399 GCA_043783135.1 Ferruginibacter sp.
AGATAACGCTGTTCAGGAACTGTCGGAGACAAATAACACTTTAACAAAAGAATTTTATATTCTTGAGGATGAAATTCGTCCGGTATCACCCTATAATTATTCTATTGTAAATAAACAGCAAATTACTTTTAGCGCTTCTACTGCCAATGCATTAGGTGGCCAACGGCAATATCAAATGGAAATTGATACTACAGAGTTATTTAACTCACCTTTTAAAAAGCAGTATAGCGGTAATGGCTTAGGTGGAATAATTGAGTTTAAACCAACAAATATAATATTTACTGATAGTACAGTTTATTATTGGCGAACATCCATGGTGCCATTAAATGGAGGGCAGCAAGTATGGAATTCCTTTTCTTTTGTTTATTTGCCAAATGGCGGTACAGGATTTAATCAGTCACATTATTTTCAACATACCAAAAGTACTTATAGCAGTACTATCAGCCTTGATAATGACAGGGTATTCCGTTTTAAAACTTTACCTCGTACTATAACCATAAAAACTGGGCTGTACCCATATACAACCTGGGACAGGATAAATGTAACTGTTGATTTTAGCCAATTAGAATATTATGGTTGTAAATATGGCTCTCTGCAGATTTTGGTGTATGATAGCGCATCCCTGCAGCCATGGAAAAATTTTAATTCAACCAACCCTTCTACCGGCGAAACCACAGGGCGTTTTGGGAGTTGGCCAATATGTGATGGAGCAACAAGAAACTTTTTTGAATTTCCTTATAATGACAGTAAGTTTAGAAAGAGGGCAATGGATTTTCTGGATAGTATTCCAAACGGAATGTATGTATCTATCACTAATTTAGGATCGACATCAAATACATCATTTATTAGCGACTGGCAGGCTGATCAGGCTACCCTGGGTGCTGGCAATTCGTTATACCATAAATTAAAATCTGTAGGATTTTCAACGATCGACAGTTTTACCCATAACCTGCCCTTTGTATTTTTATATAGAAAAAATAATGCTTTTTTTGCCCCTCAGCAAAAAATGGGTACTGCTGAAGATAACCAGCTGGCATTTTCTTATTTATTACCAACTAATTATTTTTCCGGAGTTATTGAATCTCCTTCATTTGGACCTGCACGCAGCTGGAAATCTTTGCATTGGAATGGCACCAGCATTGACCCTGTATTAAAAGATTCCGTAAGCATCCGGGTTTTTGGCATAACACTCAATGGTTCAGAAACATTGTTGTCAACAGTATCACCTGCTACTGATACTTCGCTTGCATTTATAAATGCAGCTACTTATCCTTATGTAAAATTAAAAATGAGTAACAATGATCAAACTTTTGCAACACCAAACCAACTGAGGTATTGGAGAGTAAATGCTGACTATGTTCCTGAAGGTGCAGTAGCACCCAATATTTTGTATACTATGAAAGATTCGGTCGATCAGGGCACACCCATTGATTTTGCATTAGCGTTTAAAAATATAAGTGCTGCTGCCTTTGACAGCCTGAAAGTAAAAGTTATTATTACAGACCGCAACAATGTACCTCACACAATTATTCTTCCTAAAAAGAAAGCATTACTGGCTGGCGATACGTTGGTTGTAAATTATAGTATTGATACAAAAGGCTATCCCGGAAAGAATACATTGTATGTAATGGTTAACCCCGATAATGATCAGCCGGAACAATATTTGTACAACAATTTTATCTTCAAAGATTTTTATGTAAAAGAAGATAAATTTAATCCTTTGCTTGATGTAACTTTTGATGGGGTACATATTTTAAACAGGGATATCATTGCTTCTAAACCTCATATTTTAGTTAAGTTAAAAGATGAAAGCCATTTTATGGCATTAAGTGATACTTCCTTATTAAAAATACAGGTACAATATCCAGATGGTGTATTGCACAATTATTTCTTTGGCGATTCAGTAAGGTTTAACCCGGCCAATTTAAGCAGTGGACAAAATACTGCATCAATTGACTTTCTTCCTTATTTTCCGGAAGATGGCGATTACCAGTTTATTGTTTCAGGTAAAGATGTGGCCGGTAATAAAGCGGGCAAGCTTGAATATCGTGTAAGCTTCAGCGTTATTAACAAACCGATGATTAGTAATTTGCTCAATTATCCTAATCCTTTTACAACTTCCACTGCATTTGTATTTACCATTACCGGAAGCCAGGTGCCCCAGAATATACGTATACAAATATTAACAATCACCGGTAAAGTTGTAAGGGAAATAACTAAAAACGAACTGGGCTCAATACATGTGGGCCGTAATATAACAGATTTTAAATGGGATGGTACAGATGCATACGGGCAAAAACTGGCAAATGGCGTTTACCTGTACAGGGTAATCACCAACCTAAATGGAAAGTCGTTGGATAAATACAAATCGGAGAGTGATAATACAGATAAATATTTTA
>JAYVZR010000080.1:0-6576 GCA_043783135.1 Ferruginibacter sp.
TTTTTGCAGTACAGCAAACATTCCAAAAAGTACAGCGGCTGTAAACCATTTACCAATACCGAGTATACTCATAAAAATAATTACCACATAGCTTAAAATAAACCACATATAATGGCTTTTAACTAACAAAAAACCACCCCCTGGTAACCGGCTAATCAAGTTTTTTGCGGGTACAACAAGTGCTGAGTTACCATACAGTATTTCCATACTGCTCCAATTAATGCATACTTCTTTCAACAACCATATAGCAATGGCTACTCTTAAAAAAGCCAGGTAAAAGGATTTATAGTTTTTAAGCTGCAGCCTGTCCGCATACTGCTTTACCTTTTGTTGCATCATGGATTAATTGGCTTATAAGTAGTTTCGAAAACAAGTATTTCTTTCTGTAAATAGCTGGCATCAACTATCTGGTTAAAAGGGCGGATCGCTTCTTCTTTAATTACAATTTTTACTTCTTTACCAATTGTATCAATGTGTTTTTCCTGCAACACTGTTTTACAGTAATTGGTTAAAGTAGCCAGATGCCTTTTATAATTGACATTATTTTCTACATTACTTATTGCCCGGGCGATAGCGGGGGAATCGGATTTATTTATTGAAAGTGAATCTATTGTTGTTTTATAAGGACATACCATTTTTTTAAGATCCGCCACACTGTTGTTAACCAGGTGATCAATAATATTTTCTCTTTGATTAAACGGTGCCCTTATTTGTTTTTGAAGAGAAATGTTTGCCAACACTTCAATGGTGTCTTGTTTATTACCGCTGATTTTACTATCCCGAAAAATAAAATACAACCTGTTGTGGTAAGTAAGTGGCGGCGTAAAAAAACTCCAGGAACTGAACATGGTTTGATACCTGGGAAGGTAACCTGTTACAGTTTGTTTTACATAATTTACAGGCATTGCTAAAATAAAAGCAACTGCCCAATGCAGTAAAAAAATAAGTATAGCCAGGTAAGACACTATCCTGACAAATGAATTTTTCATACGTTTTTATAAGTAAATATTTACCTAAAATGAATGTACAAAATACAGGTAACATACCAACGCCATTAATTATTTGAAGCAATCAATTATGTAATCGCTGCCGTACCGCAATTATTTTTAAACCATTTCTTTTAAAACTGCCACCACTGCATCTACCTCTGTAGTGGTATTGTGCTTACTAAAACTAAAACGAACTGTTACCTGGTTGGGATTATTGTTTACGGCACGTATTACATGACTTCCTTGTTCGGCGCCACTGGTACAGGCACTTCCGCCACTGGCGCAAATATTATTGATATCCAAATTAAACAGCAGCATTTCTGACTTTTCTGTTTTAGGAAAACTTACACTTAGTACAGTATATAAACTTTTTCCAAATACATCGCCATTATACCCTACTCCCGGAATATTTTTTAATAGCGCATCATGCATATACTCCTTAATGCTGCCAATATAAACAGCATCCTCTTTATGGGTAAGTGTTGCTAATTCCAACGCTTTAGCAAAACCTATTATACCATACAAATTTTCAGTGCCGGCACGCATATTACGTTCTTGCCCGCCCCCATGTACAAAAGGTTGTATGCGAACATTTTCATTGATATATAAAATGCCTACTCCTTTTGGGCCATGAAATTTATGAGCGGCTCCTGTAATAAAATGCACCGGTGTGTTCCTGCAATCAAAAGGGAAATGACCAACCGTCTGCACAGTATCGCAATGAAAAATAGCATTGTATAATTTACATAAATTACCAACAGCATGTATATCCAGCATATTACCTATTTCGTTATTGGCATGCAATAAGGTTACCAATGTTTTCTCTTCACATGATGCCAATAACTTTTCCAGATTATCAAGATCAATGTGCCCGTTGGGCAATAATTTTACATAGCTTATTGTAGCAACATCCAGGCTATGTAAATACTCCACCGTATGCAAGGTTGCATGATGTTCAATGGCGGAAGTAATAATATGTTTACAACCAAGATCCTTTACAGCAGCAGTAATAGCTGTATTACTGCTTTCTGTTCCACCACTTGTAAAAAATATTTCTGCCGGATGCGCATTTAAAATTTTGGCAACAGTTTTTCTTGCCTGTTCAATAGCCATTTTTGTTTCACGCCCGTAAGAATAAATGGAAGAAGGATTGCCAAATTTTTCTGTCAAAAAAGGCATCATTGTATCCAGCACAACAGGATCCAGCGAAGTGGTCGCAGCGTTATCAAAATAAATTCTTTTCATATAAGGTGAAGGTCAATGATAAATTGTAAATTAATTATTAGCAGTGATTTGTGAACAATGGATTAAGAGGAACAGGTTAAAAACCTATTCACTATTGACCATTCACTAAATCACTTCATGAATATCCTTCATCAACCTTTTAGCAATATTATCAGCAGTTGTTTCAAAATTGCTTTCAGCATAAATACGGATAATTGGCTCAGTGTTGCTGGTACGTAAATGCACCCAGTCATTATCAAACTCAATCTTCAAACCATCTTCTGCATTAATCGGCTGGTTTTTATATTTGTCTTGTATTTTTTTAAATATTGCCTGTACATTGATATCCTTTTCTAACGTAATTTTATTTTTGCTGATGAAATATCCGGGGTAGGTATTGCGCAATTGTTTGATACTTTTTTTACTGTTTGCCAGGTGCGTTAAAAAAAGAGCTATCCCAATTAAAGCATCCCTGCCATAATGAAGGTCAGGCACTATAATACCCCCATTACCTTCGCCCCCAATAACCGCATTTACTTCTTTCATTTTATTAACCACATTCACTTCGCCTACTGCACTGGGAAAATACTCACCGCCATGTTTTACTGTTACATCTTTTAGTGCCCTTGTTGACGACATATTAGAAACCGTATTGCCTTTCTTTTTACTTAATACATAATCGGCCACTGCCACCAATGTGTATTCTTCCCCAAACATACTACCATCTTCACACACAAAGCATAAGCGGTCTACATCAGGGTCTACTGCAATACCCAGGCTGGCATTATGTTTTACTACTTCATTACTTAATTCCGTGAGGTGTTCTGGTAAAGGTTCCGGGTTATGTGCAAACTTTCCATTTACCTCTCCGTTTAATACAATAATATCTTTAACGCCTAATGCCTTTAGTAAAGCGGGTACTGCAATGGCACCTGTACTGTTTACTGCATCCAGCACTACCTTAAATTTTGCTTTTTTTATGGCAGCAATATCTACCAATTCATAATTTACAACGGCCTCAATATGTTTTTGTAAATATGAATCATTAGTAATTATATGGCCAAGCTTTTCTACACTAACAAAATTAAAATCTTCGGCTGCAGCTATTGTCAATACTTCCATTCCTTCCTTTGCATTAATAAATTCCCCTTTGCTGTTTAATAATTTTAAGGCATTCCATTCTTTAGGGTTATGGCTTGCCGTTAATATTATACCTCCAGCGGCATTTTCAAAAACTACCGCCATTTCAACAGTGGGTGTAGTGCTGTAATCCAAATCAATCACATCAAAACCCAATGCATTAAGCGTACTAATTACCAGGTTCTTTACCATGGCTCCGCTAATCCTTCCATCCCTGCCCAACACAATTTTTCTATTCGTACTTCCCTTCATCAAAAGAGTACCGTAAGCTGCAGTAAATTTTACTATATCCAATGGAGTTAGGTTATCGTTTGTTCTGCCTCCAATTGTGCCCCTTATACCTGATATACTTTTTATTAATGCCATCGCTGCTAAAGGTTTTGTGAGTGGCAAAGATAAGAAATCAATTTCTTTTGCCTTCCAAACCATGAATAGGAAGAATTTACATTAGGAGATTTTTGGCCGGTTTAGCTAACGGTGGGTATTAAACAAAAGCTATCCGTGTAATGGATAGCTTTGATAATTTATTAGTTTGTAACCTGATCTTTAAGCTTACTGTATCTTAAAAGTTTCCAGAAACTTTGTAGTGAAATTTCCTTTTCTGAAATCGTCATTTTTCATTAATTGCAAATGAAAGGGAATGGTTGTTTTTACGCCCTCAATTATATATTCACTTAGTGCCCTGTGCATGGTATCAATGGCTTCTTCCCTTGTTTGTGCAACGGTAATCAGTTTACCAATCATACTATCGTAATATGGAGGGATTACATACCCTGCATATACATGACTATCTACCCTAACTCCATGACCACCGGGTGTATGCAATACAGTTATTTTACCAGGACTTGGACGAAAATCATTGTACGGGTCTTCGGCATTGATACGGCACTCAATGGCGTGCATTTGCGGATAGTAATTTTTACCGCTTACCTTATGGCCGGCAGCTATTTTTATCTGCTCTTTTATTAAATCGTAGTTTACTACTTCTTCCGTGACACAATGCTCTACCTGGATACGGGTATTCATTTCCATGAAGTAGAATTTTCGGTTCTTGTCAACCAAAAATTCGATGGTGCCTACACTTTCATAACTAATGGCGCTAGCTGCTTTAATGGCGGCATCACCCATTTCTTCCCTTAATTCGGGTGTCATAAAAGGCGAAGGCGATTCTTCTACTAATTTTTGATGGCGCCGCTGTATAGAACAGTCTCTTTCACTTAAATGGCATACATTACCAAATTGGTCGCCTGCAATTTGTATTTCAATATGGCGTGGTTCTTCCACAAATTTTTCCATATAAATACCATCATTTTTAAAAGATGCTGCTGCTTCTGTTTTGGCATTTTCAAAAGCTTTTTCCATTTCGCTTTCCTGCCATACTACCCGCATACCCTTACCACCACCACCTGCTGTAGCTTTTAATATAACAGGATAACCTACTTCATTTTTAGCCAGGACTTTTGCCTGCTCTACACTTTCCAACAAGCCACCACTACCAGGCACAACGGGCACACCCGCTTTTATCATTGTTTCTTTTGCAGTTATTTTATCGCCCATTGCATTGATCATATCAGGCGTTGGACCAATAAATTTTATTCCATGATCGGTGCATATCTGGGCAAACCTTGCATTCTCTGCTAAAAAACCATAGCCAGGATGAATAGCATCGGAGTTGGTAATTTCAGCCGCTGCCATAATATGCGGAATGTTCAGATAAGAATCCATGCTGCCTGGCTTACCAATACATACTGCTTCATCAGCAAACTTTACATGCAAACTATCTTTATCGGCAGTAGAATAAACAGCTACAGTTTTTATACCCATTTCTTTACAAGTGCGTATAATGCGTAAGGCAATTTCTCCACGGTTGGCAATTAATATTTTTTTAAACATAATTTTAATTTGCTGATTAGCTAATTTGATAATTCACTATTCTATATTTTTGCACCCTTTGTATTGCTTAATACTTTTATCAAGAAATCAAGCACCTGCTACCACTACTTAAAATTTTCACATCGGGTAGCTGGCAGATTTATACATTAACTCGGATCTACAAGGAATAGAGGCTGATCATACTCAACCGGGCTTGCATCTTCTACCAATATTTTTACAATGGTTCCTTTTACCTCACTTTCAATTTCATTGAAAAGCTTCATGGCTTCAATTATGCATACTACTTTTCCTACAGTAACATCATCACCAACATTTACTAAAAGTGGTTTATCCGGGCCCGACTGCCTATAGAAGGTGCCGATCATCGGACTTTTTATTGTAATGTAATTGTCTGTTTTGGGTGTTTCTGTTGCAGCTACTGCTATGGGTGGAGGAGGTGGTGGTGCTTGTTGCTGGGCTGGGCTTGAGTAAATTTGGCCCGACTGGCCCCCTGCGATGATATGTTGAACGGGTTCTTTTTTTTGCTTGACTGTTATTTTAATTCCTTCTTCTTCAATTGTAATTTCACCAATATTGGTTTTGTTTATAAGCTTTACCAGCTCCTGGATTTGTTTTATGTCCATATAAAAAGGTTTATTGGTTTTTAATTAGAAACGGGCTGCTAAGGTAGGTAATGATTTATTAATAATGACAATTAAAAAAAATAAGAAAATTGAATAAAATGGCCAAAAATCATCAAAAAAGGCCAAAAAATGGATAAAAATCATCAAAAAAGGCTGATTTTTTAAAAATAAAAAAGGACTGATTTTGCAATCAATCCTTCTTTATAGATAGTTAATTACTGTTCCTTTACTCTTTCTACATATTCCCCTGTCTTGGTATGAACCCTGATTAATTCTCCTTCATTTACAAATAACGGCACATTTACAGTTGCACCTGTTTCTACAGTAGCTGGTTTTAGGGTTTTGGTTGCAGTATCTCCCCTCATTCCAGGTTCGCTATAAGTAACCTTCAGCACTATTTTATCAGGAAGTTCAACACCCATTGGCTGGTCTGTTTCTCCATTGATCAATACAGAAACTTCCTGGCCGTCTTTCAAAAACCTTGGTGCATCTACCATTGATTCAGGAACAGTTATTTGCTCAAAAGATTCTACATCCATAAAACTATACCCGGTATCATCTTTATATAAGTACTGGTAGGCTTTCTTTTCTACACGTACCGGAAATATAACTTCACCGCTATTCCAGGTAAGTTCAATAGTACGGCTATTGTCTACACCTTTTAATTTTGCCCACACTTTTGCAGCAGCACGGGCTGTTTTATTTTG
>JAYVZR010000081.1:0-2382 GCA_043783135.1 Ferruginibacter sp.
AGAATATATTCCTAAATTAGAGGAATTAAGCAATGACACATCGGTACCTAAGTATGCAACACACCTGGTGTATTTAACCAGTGCCAATAATCCAAAAGAGATCGAACATAAAATTATTTATTCCATACTGAGCGGCAAACCAAAACGTGCCGATATTTTTTGGTTTGTGCATGTAGATACCATGGATGATCCCTACACCTGCGATTATTCTGTTGAGCATATTATACCCAACGATATTATCAGGGTAGAGTTCAGGCTGGGTTTCCGCATGGCGCCACGCATTAACCTGATGTTTAAAAAAGTGGTAGAAGATTTGGTAGCAAACAAAGAAGTAAATGTAACCAGCCGATACGAAAGCCAGCAGCGTAATAATGTAGTAGGCGATTTTCAGTTTGTGGTGATGGAGAAATTTTTGGCAAGGGATACCGACCTGCCATTTATGGAACGTATGATAATGCAGCTATATTTCTGGATAAAAGAACTTTCCCTAAGTGAAGAAAAAGGATTTGGATTACAGCAGAGTAATGTTACTGTTGAAATGTATCCATTGGTGGTGGCACCTACCAATAAAATTAATTTAAAGAGGATTTATACAGATGAGGATGAATAATATTTTTGGTTACTTCCCGGTATAATTTTTTACTGTAATATTCAATAAAAGTTTTCATTTTTTATAAATCACTGCATGAAAACCATCACAGTTACCGGGCTTCGGCAACTAATAAATAATAAAGAAGATTTTCAGTTAATTGACACAAGAGAACCTTATGAACACGAAGCTTTTAATATTGGTGGTACATTAATGCCGTTGGGCAATATAACTAAATTCATCGGCCAGATAGAAAAACAAAAGCCTGTTGTGTTATATTGTCGGGCTGGCGTACGCAGCCAGATTGCTATACAGCGTTTGCAGGAAAAATACCCTTTTACAAATCTTATTAATTTAATTGGTGGCACTGAAGCGTGGAAGAAGGAGTCTGGCAGTACAAAATAGCTACCCTTTGCCCATTAATTTTTCAATTGCTTCCTTAAAAGTTTCCCCAACAGGCAATTCCATTTCTTTTATAAACACACTGTTTTTTCGGATGGAGGTAATACTTTCAACCGCAACAAGATAAGATTTATGTATACGCAAAAATTTGAATGAGGAGAGCACCTGTTCAATGGCTTTTAGACTGGAACGTATCAACAACGGTTTGTTAGAATTTTTTAAATATATTTTTACATAGTCCCTCACTCCCTCCATCCAGATGATGTCGTTAAACATTATTTTAACCTGGCTGTAATCTGCATTTACAAAAAAAAAGTCTTTAGTATTTATTGCTGTTGGTTGCTGTTTTAACGATTTTAATTCATATAGCGCTTTGGCTCTGTTACAAGCTTTAATAAATCTATCCAACGCCACCGGTTTTACAAGATAATCCACAACAGATAAATCATAACTTTCCAACGCATACTGTTTATATGCCGTAATGAAAATTACCAACGGTTTATTTACAAGGCTTCCAATAAACTGCAATCCCGTTAATCCCGGCATTTGAATATCAATAAATACCAAATCAATTTTATTTTCCTGCAATGCCTTCATTGCTTCAAAAGCATCATTGCAGGCAGACACTAATTTTAGAAAAGGTACTTTGCTAATATTATCCTGTAGCAGTTTTAAAGCCAGCGGTTCATCATCAACGGCAATACAGTTTATCATAATTTAAAAGTTAATTGTAATGAAACGATAAACCATCCATCAGTTTTATTTATTGCGAGATGATACCGGTTACCATACAATAATTCCAGTCGTCTTTTTACATTTGCTAATCCAATACCGGAAGTCTTATCTTTAGTTGTTTTGGTTTGAACAAATCTGTTTTTTACTACAAAATAAAGTTGGTCATTCTGTGCCTTCAGTTCAATTTCAATTTCTGGATTTTGTATTAAACCAGTTCCATGTTTAAAAGCGTTTTCTACAAATGGTATCAGCAGCATTGGCTCAATGCTATGCCAGTTCTCTTTAACATCTAACGAAGCATGTAATGTAAGTCTTTCGCTGAAACGTTGCCGCTGCAGGTCAATGTAGCTTTGCAGGTATTCTATTTCGCTTTGCAACAGCACTTTATCTTCATCCGTTTCATACAGCATATACTGCATAAGCGATGATAGTTTATGAATAGTTGGCTCCAGACTATTTTCCAATGCTTAATTTTTACTCTAAAATAACATTACTCCCCACAAAATGATTGTGAGCCAATATAATTCACGAGTATTGACTCTTTCTGCTTCCGGTTTAAACGTAAATATAAATGGCGGAGGCAAATAGCGTGGCCGGGATTTCCAGTTAGCACAGCACAATTCAAAGAATGAAACATTGCGATAAGGAGGATGATC
>JAYVZR010000082.1:0-2380 GCA_043783135.1 Ferruginibacter sp.
CCCATGGCCTTACAAAAGGATATGCTTTAGATGACTGAATATTTGCTTCACCAAACAAATGTATCTTATCGGCATAAAATAAAAATACACTGAATATTATCATGTATAATATAATAAATATCAATATACCTCCAATACGGTTAACCCAGCCAAGTAAGGCCATTTCAAAACTTTTCTCAATCAATTTTGCACCAAGGTTAACTAAAAATGCCACTGCTAAAAACACCAGCATAAAAGATATAAACGGCAGCCATTTGGCAGATACGTTTATACTGGTTTGCAAATAGATGGTAACGGCGGCAGATAATTTTAATGCTGCGGCAATGCCAACAATAAAAGCAACAATAGAAAATAATGCAATGATCAACCCTTTTCTATAGCCTTTAAAAATGGCAATCAAAATTAATATGGCAAAAATTATATCTATCAATTGCTAAATTATTTATTCAACAATTCTTTTACAATATTGCTGATTATTTTTCCATCGGCCACGCCAGCCAGTTGTTTGCTTGCCACGCCCATTACTTTACCCATATCAGCAGGAGAGCCAGCACCTGTTTGAGTAATGATCGCTGCTACAGCTTCTTTTATTTCAGCTTCGGTTAGCTGTTTGGGTAAAAATTTTTCTATCAGTTCTATTTCTTCTTTTTCTTTAATTGCTAAATCCTGCCTGCCCTGTTTCTCAAAAATCTCCAAAGAGTCCCTTCGTTGTTTCATCATCTTTTGTAAAAACTTTTGCTCTGTGGCCTCATTAATTTCACCACCCGCACCCGGCTCTGTTTTTGCTTTTATTATCTCTGCTTTTATGGCTCTCAGGCCACGTAAAGCAGCCTCGTTCTTTGCTTTCATGGCATCTTTCATTTCAGCCATTATTTGTTGTTCTAAACTCATATTAATTTGCCATATCCCACAGGGGGCAGGACTTTTTTTATATCGTTAAAAATTATTTCGTAATTGCCACATTAATAAATCAGTTAATTTTCTCTTACTGTTGTTCTTTCAATTGTATTGCCTTAAACTTATCAAAAAATTCTTTAGCAAATTTTTTCATATCGTCGCTTAACTCCTGTTGCTGGGTGGCCCTTTTAAATGTATCGGCCATCGTCATTAGCATCTGGTAATAAAAATCTGCCATTTCATCCATCATCATATCTTTTGTCCAAAGGTCAATGCGCAGGGCAGTTTTATCTGCTCCGTCCCAAAAAGCAATACACATGGCTTTAGCTTTTTGGGCCATATCTGCAGTACTGTCACTTGCAGTCCAGCTAATTTGTTCAGGAATTTTATTGGGGTCTAAAAGAACATCTATTTTTATTGTTGACTGATTCATACAAGTACTTTTGCCTAAGGCTATTTGGTGTTTATTAAGTTAAGTTGGCAAAGATAAAGTGTTTGTATGGTGTTTAAAATATTGCTGAGGCAGATTTTACTATGTTTTCCCAGAACAATTGATTACTTACAGCCAGGGGATATTTTTCTGCCAGTTTTTTTCCTTTATTGATTAACCCGCTGCGTTTACCCTCATCTTTAAAAAGTATCATCATTTTATCTGCTATATTTTCAAAAACAGCCGCGTCGGTATACAAAATAGCATCTTCAAAAATTTCAGCCAGTATGGGTGAATAACCGGCAATAACCGGCACTTCGCTTTGCATGGCTTTTAACACCGGTATATAAAAACCGGTTTGCTGCAGGGCATAAATAAATGCATAGGCCGCATGGGTAATCTTTATTAATTCTTCTTTCTGCAAGTCAACCAGCAGTTTTATATCATCTCTATACTTGTAGGATTTTAAACTTTTTGCAAATGTATTATTTGGTAAAAAAGCCTTTGTTGCAATTATTAATTGCATATTACTTTTTTGCCTTTTCTTAAAAAATGAAAATGCTTTTAATAAGTTAACTAAATATTGTTGAGTAGCAATATCGCCAGCAAATAAAAAATATTCTTTGCCTTCTGCAAATTTCTCTTTGGTATTTTCTATCTTATTTTTTTGCAAAATATTTTCATTAACACCGTTGTGTATTACCGTTATTTTTTCGGCTGCCAATGAACTATATTGTTTACAAATTTCATTTTTTGCCCATTGGGAAAAAGTAATAATAGATGTTGCTTTTTCTAAAAAAGCAGAAATATTTTTTTTAAAAAAAGAGGCATAATCAGGAAACGCAAGATCCGGTAAAAGCACACATTGAGGTACCTGGGTTTTTAATGAACATATAGGATCCATATTAATAAAAATAGCGGCTTTATATTTTTTTAATATAGCAGGCAGTTTATAACCATACCATATTTTCCACAAAATAATATTTCCTGATGTTGGTGCAGAGTCAATAAAGACAACATTTTCCGAACTTAAAAATTTGGATACGTCTATTT
>JAYVZR010000083.1:0-6526 GCA_043783135.1 Ferruginibacter sp.
GGATATACCCATTTTACCTAACATAAATAATATTGCAGTGGCAAAGGCGCCAGCAGAAACATCTCTCCACATAATGTCTGCATCTGGCAATACTTTAAAAATAACTGCAAAAATCGATGTAATAATTGCAGCTGTCATAACGAGGTTAATAACATAAAACAGCGCAATCGAAATATTCGGAAACCGTAATTGCAGTTTTGCATTGAAGCCATCAATTAAAGTATTTATTGATAAAGACACCAGTAATAAAAAACCAAGCCCCACTATCAGAGAAAAAGACAGGAACCTGTTCTTTAAAAATTTTAACCATCCTTTCTTAGGTTTTGGTTTTATTCCCCAGATGGTATTTATCGAATCCTGTATCTCACTAAAAATTGCAGTTGCACCTATGAATAAGGCTCCCCCACCAATTATGGCAGCCGTTTTACTATGCCCTGAATTGGAGGAATTTTTAATAATGCCCTGTAACTGATCTGCAGTATCCCCGCCTACAAAATTTTTAAGCTGTGCATATATTTCACCCTGCACAGCCTCCCTGCCAAAAAACATTCCACATAATGAAATAATTACTATTAAAAGCGGGCCAAGGGAAAACACCGTACTGTAGGCGAGGGAGCCGCTTAATTTTGTTACTTTATCTTCTCCAAATGCGGAGAAAGATTCTTTTAAAACCTGCAACAATCCATTAAAAGATAGCTTTTTATTCTGCATAATTGAAAGGTGAATAGTATCATTTATAAAGTGAAGTAATAATTATGCCAGATTAAAGCATGCCAATTAATTCCCTCAAAAAAAATAAATTTAAAAGCAGGTTTAGTTCATAAACCGGCCTTTTAAAACGTAATTACTCTGCATCCATTTTAGGAACATGCTTCTTCATTTTTTCAGGGTCATCGCTACTTTCAAAGGTTTTCCTCATCAATATATTCCATTATCGTTCCCCTTGTTTCTTTTGAATCAGGGGTTCAAATTTCCCTCTTACAGCTCCAGTTATTCTTTTACTTACCATATATTTCCAGCATTTTTTTTAAGTCTTCCAGCGTATTTATTTCATCTGCTTTTTTATCGTACCTCCAGCGGCTCATTCGTGGAAACCGAAGTGCAACACCGCTTTTATGCCGGTTACTTGCAGCAATACCCTCAAATGCGATTTCAAAAACAAGTTCAGGTTTTACCGTGCGAATAGGACCAAACTTTTCAATAGCATTGCGTTTTACAAAAGCATCTACCTGTGCAAATTCTTTATCTGTAAGCCCGCTATAGGCTTTGGTAAATGCCACCAGCTTATCACCTTCTCTTACTGCAAAAGTGTAATCAGTATATAAATTACTTCTTCGTCCGCTTCCCTTTTGGGCATAAATCATAACAGCATCAATCGTTAAAGGGTCAATTTTCCATTTCCACCAATCGCCCCTTTTTCTTCCTGTTTGATAAATACTGTTTTTTCTTTTCAGCATAAACCCCTCTGCATAATGTTCCCTGCTTTGCTGCCGTAACAGGGCCAGTTCATTCCAATCCGCACATTGAATTATCGGAGAAAGCTGCATTTTATGTGTTGCAGCTAACGATACAATCTGTTCTAATTTTTGCCTTCTTTGTTGCAATGGCATATTTCTATAATCTACACTCTCATATTCCAACACATCGTATGCAAAAAAACTTACCGGCGCTTGCTCCATTACTTTCTTAGTGATATTTTTTCGGCCAATACGGGTTTGCATTAGCGCAAATGGCAAGGGCTTGGCCCCGTCTGCCACAATAATTTCTCCATCCAGTACGGTTCCATTGGGTAGCGACTGCTGAAACAAATCGTATTCAGGAAATTTATCCGTTATCAATTCTTCTCCCCGGCTCCACACAAAAAAATTGTTATCTCTTTTTATAATCTGTCCACGAATACCATCCCATTTCCATTCCACCTGCCAATCATCAATACTGCCCAATGTTTCCACTCCATCGTCAAAAGGGTAAGCAAGATAAAACGGATAAGGTTTAGAGATATCAGCCACATTATTTTCATCGCTTAATAATTCATTAAAAGTAATAATAGCGGGGTTCCATTTACCGCTGATACGGTGTGCAATTACAGCAGGTGCTGAACCAGAAACTTTTGCTAAGGCATTTACCATCAGCTGTTGGCTAACACCAATACGAAACGAGCCACTTAGTAATTTGTTGAATACAAATTTTTCGGTTGTGCTCTCCAGTTGTGACCAGCACTGCAGCATAAAATTCTTTTTGTCTTCTTCTGTGCCTTTTTCTAACGAAATAAATTGCTCAATGTAATAATGCAACGGATGCTCTTTCGGAGTTTCTATATGGGTGGTACTTGCTTCCACTAACAAAGCGATGGTTTCAGATAAGTCGCCGGCTGTGTGATAACATTCATCGAGTAACCACAAGGGAATATTGCAAAATTCGCTGCACCAGTTTTTTAGCAAAGTAGATGATATGGTGCGTTTCGGTCTGCGGCCACTGAATAATGCAATAACCCAAACTTTATCTTTATCCGCTGCCACTGAAAAATAATTTTCCAGCGCAGTTATCTTTTCATTGGTTTTGGTAGTGGCACTTAAAGCATCTACCAGTTGTGCAAATGCTTTCATAACAATTCAATTTTATCTTCTGCAATTTTATCTTCCTCAGTTTTATCTTCTTCATCACTGCCATATTGTGTTTTTACTTCGTCGGCCGCTATTCCATTTTCATTGAGGTATTTACTAAAAACAGCCTGGAAGCCATGTGTAACAAAAACTTTTTCTGCCCCTGTAGCTTTTACTGAACTTAGCAAGCCCTCCCAATCGCAATGGTCGCTCAGTGCAAACCCTTTATCTGCATTTCTCCTGCGTTGATTGCCCCTAACCTGCATCCAACCGCTGCATATTCCCACACGGTAAGGCGTAAACTTTTTCATCCATGGTGTACCATCTGCCGACGGTGGTGCAATAACAATGGCATTTTTCAATTCCTGTTTGGTGGTTTCGGGTGTTACCCGCTTTACATGTACAAATTTATAACCGAGTTTGTCCATCACCTGCTGCATATTATAGATGGCTCCATGAGCATATACGGTATCCGTTATATCTTTTAACGCATCCAATACTCTTTGCGCCTTGCCTAAGCTGTAAGCAATTAATACAGAAGTTTTTTCCTGCTGCTTATTTTGCAACACCCAGTTTTGTATATCTGCATAAATTTGTTGTTGTGGATTCCATTTGTAAATTGGTAAGCCAAAGGTTGATTCGGTTATAAAAGTGTTACACTTTACAGGCTCGTATGCGCCACTAATACCATCATCTTCCGTTTTATAATCGCCGGAAAAAACCCACACTTCTCCTTGGTATTCTACTCTTACCTGCGAAGAGCCGATGATATGACCGGCAGGATGAAGCGAAACCTTTACTCCATCTATAAAATGCGTTTCATTCCATTCGGTTGCCTGGTAGTTGCCCTCACCAAGCCGCAATTGCAAGATTGGTTTTGTAAGAGAATGGCAAAGATATTTTTTACTTCCTGCCCGGGCATGATCGCTGTGAGCATGCGTAATGATGGCTTTGTCCACGGGTTTCCATGGATCTATGTAAAAGTTGCCTGCCGGGCAGTACAATCCTTTATCTGTAAATTGAATTAATGGAATCATTCATTTTTTTTCATTGTAACACTCCTGCAAATCGCAAGGGTTATAAATTTATTTACACCGTCCAATCTGTCTCTTCTCCTTTGCCTGCTATTAATTTTTTTAGCTGCAACTTCCACATAACTATCCCAGGGGTTTCAATATCCTGCTAAACCCACATCTTTAAGGTTATTAACAAACATTATTTAGGAAAGTTTTTCAAGACATTTTTTTATATCGATTCCCTTGCCTGGCACACCTGAAAAAATATCTCCCATTTTTTTTATTCTTGGCAAAGCTGTTTCAATGGTGAATGCTGATGGCGTAAGGCCCGGCTTTACTTCCTTCCAAAGCAACGGCATTGACACAGTAGCACCAGCATGAGGCCGAAGACTATAAACAGATGCAATGGTTTGCCCCCTGCGGTTTTGTAAATAGTCAAGATATATTTTATTGTTGCCCCTTTTTTGTAAGCTTCTTTCCAGGCTTGTAAATTTTGGCAATTGCTCATTTACCATCATGCATAGAAAATGGGCAAAATCTTTTACCTGTTCATACAAATATTTCTTGCCCATTGGTAAAAAAATATGAAGGCCTGTTGCGCCGGATGTTTTGCAATAACAATCTGCACCGGCTTTATCTAAAATTGTTTTAAACGCAAGAGCTGTTTCTATCACCTGTTCAAAAGTATTTTTTTCTGAAGGATCTATATCTATTATCAAATAATCCGGTTTGTCAAGCGACTTTGTTCGGGAGTTCCACGGGTTTAATTCTATGCAACCCAGGTTGTTCAGATACGCCAATGTTTGCGTGTCGTTACAAATAATATAGTCAATTTCTTTTTTTGCTGAGTCAGAATAAATTTCGAAACTCTTCACCCAATCAGGCGCTTCATCACCGGCATCTTTATGAAAAAAGCCATTATCTAAAATGCCATTGGGGTTTCTTTTTAGCGACTGCGGCCTGTCTTTTAAATAAGGCAGTATATAATCAGCTACCTGTTGATAATAGTCTATCACCATCCCTTTTGTAATAACTTCATCAGGAAAATATATTTTATTCAGGTTGGTAGTATTTACCTTTATTTTTCCAAAAGCCCGGATTGCTTCGTTGGGTTTTTCTTCGGCCACCGGTTGTTGCTTTGCTGGGGTTGCTTTTTTTATGGATGCCATATTGATTTCTTTTACAGGTTTGTCATCTCTTAATCTTAAAAAAATTGGATGCCTCATTTTATTGTCTGTTGTCCACTCTGCAAATTTTATTTCGGCTACCAGCATTGGCTTTATCCAGGTAACAGGTGCGTTGGTTTTTACCACTTCATTAAAAGGCGATTTCTTTTGAACGAGTGGTTTCAGCACTTGATACATTTCCTTTAAATCATTATCCGTAAAGCCAGAACCTGTATGCCCAACATATTTTAGTTTGTTGCCTTCAGGCAGTGCCAATACCAATGCACCAAAATATTTTCTTGAGCCGGTGGGCTGCGTAAAGCCTGCTATAATTACTTCCTGAGATTTGTGGTATTTTATTTTTAACCAGTCTCCTGTTCTTGCACCGGGATGATATAAACTCTGGGCTTTCTTTGCCATGATACCTTCCAGGTCATTCTTCATAGCAGCTTCAAAAAAACTTTTTCCCTTTGCAATGATGTGTTCGGAATATTTAATAACAGTATTTTTTTGCAATAGTTTTTTCAGGAGCTCTTTTCTTTCAATCAAAGTTAATTCGGAAGTATTATTCCCGTTTAATGATAAAAGGTCAAACACATAATAACAAATGGGATATTGTGTATTGTCTTCGTAATGCTGTAGTTTCTGAAAATCTGATTTGCCTTCTTCATTTAGTATTACAATTTCGCCGTCAATTACTGCATCATGTTTTATTTTTTTCAGTTCCTTTACTACTAAAGGATAATTATTGATAAAACTGTTCCCATTTCTTGAATACAATAAAACGTTGCCATCTTTAATTTCGCTGATGGCACGGTAGCCATCCCATTTTATCTCAAACAGCCAGTCTTTGTCATCAAAAGCATTGGCTGTTTCTTTAGCCAGCATGGGTTTAATATAGTTACTCAGCTTTTCCCTGCTGCCTTTACTTGACTGGTAGAATTTTTTTTTTCGGGTTGTTTGTTTGACGCTAACCATTTATTGACAGGTGATGTTTTTGCTGTTTCTTTTTCGCTGTCATACGGCTGGCTTACTGCATATTCATCTTTATGTTTTATCAATAGCCAGGCATTTTCCTGCTTGCCCTTTAATTTTACAAGGGCGAATTCCCCCTTCAATTTTTTCCCATACAAGATAAATTTCAGGCTTCCTGCTTTTAATGCTGCTTTTAATTTTTTTTCTGCATCCTCCCCTGAACTGTCAATGTCTGTGTATTTTCCATTATCCCATATTTCTACAATACCTGCACCATAGCCTTCGGGTATTACACCATTAAAATCTTTGTAAGAGTAAGGATGGTCTTCCACCATCATTGCAAGACGTTTGTCACCTGGGTTCATAGATGGCCCTTTTGGCACCGCCCAACTTTTTAATACACCATTCATCTCCAGCCTGAAGTCGTAATGAAGGTGAGATGCCTTGTGCCGTTGCACCACAAAAGATAATGTTGCATTGCTTTTTTTGAGTACTGCTTTTGGTTCGGGGGTTACCTTAAAATTTCTTTTTGCTGCATATTTTATCAGGCTCATATCAGGATGCTTTTTTGCGTTTAGTATTCAGGCTTTCTTTTAATTGGTCCATTAAGTCTTTTGCTTTACTGTGTACAATTTTTAAAGGAGAACTGGTTGTTGTTTTTCCACTCTTTGCTTTGGCTTTTATTAATTTTAATAATTGAGCAGTGTACTGGTCTTTGTATTTGCTGATGGCAAACTTTCCCGATAGCTGGTTGATAAGAGAAATA
>JAYVZR010000084.1:0-6523 GCA_043783135.1 Ferruginibacter sp.
TCATGGTGCTGCTGTTTTTTACCGCAATAGAATTGGCCCCGGTGCTGTTTTTGCCTTGCAATATAGGTAAGGCAATTTTTATATTGGGCATAAACAAACTGCTTTTTATACCTCCTGAAATAAACACATATTCTTTTTTATTGACGGCCCTTATGTTGGTACCACTGCTGGCAAAACAGGCTTCGCCACTATCTGCCACCGGGCAATTTTTTGATGGAACATCTTGCCATGTTTTACCGCCATCAAAAGTTTGTGTCATAAAAAAACGGTTATCAATCGGGTCGCCGATTACTGTTCCTTTTTTATCATCACTAAATTCCATTGCATCTAAAAACATGCCCTTGGCTTTATTTTCATACACCGTCTGCCAGGTATCGCCGCCATCAGTAGTGCGTAAAATATAGGCCGGCTCTGCTATGCCAATGATCATAGCGGTTTTATCATCAAAAGCTTCTATATCTCTGAAATCAGTCTGCTCAAACCCTTTTACTTTTATCAATTGCCAGGTGACTCCACCGTCGGTAGATTTGCCCACCGTGCCTTCACTTCCGCTGATCCACACAATATCATTATTTACCACACTTAAACCACGTATTGATATTTTTGTACCGGAGTTTAGTAACTGAACGGCTTGCGCTTTTATGCTATTTATGCCCAGCGATAAAAAAGCAGTTAATAATATTATTTTGATTTTAATATACATACAATGAGTTTTGCACTCAATTTAAAACCTATTTTTAATTAAGCGGTAAATTTTCAACAAATACTTATGATACCATACTGGATGAGCAGAACGCAGTTGCTGTTAGGTGATGAACAAACAGGGCAACTGATAAATAAAAATGTACTGGTAGTGGGTCTTGGCGGAGTAGGGGGCATTTGTGCTGAAATGATTGCCAGGGCTGGTGTTGGTAAAATGACCATTGTTGATGGCGATACCGTTGACCTTAGTAATGGGAACCGGCAAATAGCCGCCCTGCACAGTACAGAAAAAAAACTAAAAGCAGCTATAATGGCAGCGAGGTTAAAAGATATAAACCCGGCAATTGATTTAACCGTTATTGCAGAATTTATACAGCAAGAAAGAACCGTTGAAATAGTAAGCTCGGGCAATTATGATTTTGCGGTAGATTGTATTGATACCTTAACACCAAAAGTATGGCTTATAAAAACCTGTGTAGACAGAAAGATACCGATTGTAAGTTCCCTGGGTGCAGGTGGCAAGGTTGATCCTTTGCAAATACAGGTAACAGATATTGCAGATAGTTATAAGTGTAAGCTTGCCCGTTATGTAAGAAAGTATTTACATAAAGAAGGCATCACTACAGGTGTAACAGTAGTTTTTTCGCCAGAAGAAATTGATACGGATAAAGTTATAGTTACCGAAAAAGCTTATCCAAAAAAATCTATTATTGGTACCATCTCTTACATGCCTGCTATTTTTGGTTGTATGGCGGCAAGTGTGGTGATACAAAATCTTTACAGTAAAGAATGAATTTTTCACACAAAGCGAAACTAAGGATACAAAGGACACAAAGAAAAAATATTCATTAGCCTTATATCACTTTGTATTCTTTGTTTTTTCGCTGTACCCTTTGTGTGAAATACAATAGCCAGCGCCAATATACCCATAGTAAATAAGTTTTGTTACTTTTGAAAAGATAAGCCGATTTTAAATACCAAATAAATTTTTCGAAAGGAAAACAACCGATGAGTTATAATTATTTGCCCCTTGATAAAAATCCGCTGAGCTTTCAGCAGGTAAAAAACCTGCTGGCATTCAACCAGCTGTTGTCTATTACTTTTGATGCACACAATAGTATTACCAGTTGCAGGGAATACCTTGATAAAAAACTGGGTTCCGGCGACCAGCTTTTTTATGGTATCAATACTGGTTTTGGGTTTTTACAAAATGTAAAAATTGATAATGCACAGTTACAGGAACTACAGATAAATTTAATAAAATCACATGCCTGCGGGTTGGGAGAGGAAGTACCACCAGCCATTGTAAGGCTGATGATAATGCTGAAAATAAAATCGCTCAGTTATGGTAATTCGGGGGTACAGATTGATACGGTAAAACGGCTTATTGACATGTACAATAATGATGTGCTGCCTGTTATTTTTACACAGGGTTCGCTGGGTGCGTCGGGCGACCTTGCACCATTAAGTCATTTAAGTTTAACCCTGATTGGTTTGGGCGATGTGTATCATGAGGGGAAAAAAATGCCGGCTGCTTATGCGTTGAAAAAATTTAACTGGAAGCCTATACAATTACAAAGTAAGGAAGGGCTGGCATTAATTAATGGTACACAGTTTATGAGCGCTTATGGCATATATGCCCTGATGCAGTGCAGCCGTTTATTGGAGTGGGCGAATATTATTGCTGCCATTTCATTTGATGCATTTAACTGTACTATTGAACCCTTACACGAAAAAATACATTCCATCCGTCCACACAAGGGGCAGGTTGATACTGCTGCTGCCCTAAGAAAATTATTGGCAGGCAGCCGGATTGCTGCACAAAAAAAAGAACAGGTACAGGATCCATATTCTTTTCGCTGCATACCGCAGGTACATGGCGCCACAAAAGATACATTCGATTATGTACTGGATATTTTTATAAAGGAAATAAATTCTGTAACCGATAACCCAAATATTTTTCCAGATGAGGATCTTATATTAAGTGGTGGAAATTTTCACGGACAACCGTTGGCGTTAGCATTGGATTTTTTAGCAATTGCCATGAGTGAAATTGCCAATATTTCTGAAAGAAGAACGTATCAATTAATCAGCGGCCAGCATAAGCTTCCCATGTTTTTGGTGAAAGAACCTGGCTTGCATAGTGGTTTTATGATACCGCAATATACTGCTGCAGGTATTGTAAGCGAGAATAAACAGCTATCAACTCCCGCCAGCGTAGATTCTATCAGCAGCAGCAATAACCAGGAAGACCATGTAAGCATGGGCGCCAATGCAGCTACCAAGTGTAAGCGGGTGGTTGATAATGTAGAAAAAGTATTGGCAATTGAATTACTAACTGCCGTGCAGGCGCTGGAATTTCGCAGGCCATTGCAGAGTTCACCGGCTGTAGAAACCATCGTAAAGGCTTTTAGAAAAGAGGTTTCTTTTAATGAAGCAGACAGGATCTTGCAGGTAGATATGCTAAAAGCAATTGAGTTTATAAAAAATGATGCTGAAGATTTGCTGGCGGGCTAAATATTTATTACACGAATTATGGCAAATTACACAAATTAAGCGATGTAGCTGAGGACTAATTTGTGTAATGGTATTTAAAATAGTACAATGAAATTGCGGTTATTTGAATTTGAAGATAAGACATGGCTACCTGCAATCATCAGGGAAGGCATGACTGATTATCTTCGTTTTATTTTAAACAGCGGCAATTTTTACGAACCGGTTTCTCCATTAATAATGCAGTTGTTGCAACAAACATCGGCTATACAGGTAATAGACCTATGTTCGGGCGGTGGTGGAACCATAGAGCAAATTCAGAAAAACCTACAGCAGCAATATCAGCAAGAAGTAAAATTTGTTTTAACAGATAAATTTCCCAATATCAATGCTTACCAGTTTATTCAAAATAATACCGGGGGCAAAGTTGATTATATTGCTTTGCCAGTTGATGCGGCAAAAGTAGATCCGTCATTGAAAGGTGTAAGAACAATTTTTTCTGCTTTTCACCATTTTGATAAAGCAACCGCCCGGCAGGTTATACAAAATGCTGTTGACGCCAAACAAGCCATTGGTGTATTTGATGGAGGTGATAAAAATATATTTATTATCCTGGCAATTATCATTCTTCATCCTATTATAATTATTTTATGCACGCCATTTTTCAGGCCCTTTAAATGGAGCCGTTTATTATTCACGTATATCATTCCTTTGATTCCTTTATTTACTGTTTGGGATGGCATTGTATCCATTGCCAGGCTGTATACGCCACAGCAATTGTTGGATATTGCCAACAGTGTTGATAGTACAGGCTATTGCTGTACGGCAGGTAAAGTAAAAAATAAATACGGTATGAAGATTACCTATTTGATGGGGTATCCGGTGGCGGTGCTACAAGAACAAAAAGTCTAATTCCTATTTTTAGGTACTATTATATTTCAAACCTGCTATTGCAGTACTATTTGTTCCATAGGAACATTTGGCAGGTAGTTGAAAAACAATAATAAATGTTCTCGTTCCGTAGGAACGATTGGTACTTATACCTAACATTTATACCATAATTTAATATGCAATGGCCAATAGCTATACGCAGCTACATATACAGTTTGTGTTTGCAGTAAAATACAGGCGGGCTCTTATCCATCAGGAATGGAAAGAACGATTACATGAATACATAACCGAAATATTACAAGGCAACAAACACAAAATGCTGCAAATAAACAGTATGCCGGATCACATCCATATTTTTATCGGAATGAGGCCACATCAATCCATCTCCGCTTTAATGCAAAATGTAAAAACAGAGAGTAGTAAATGGATTAATGCACAAAAATTTTGTTCCCGTCCTTTTGAATGGCAAGATGGCTATGGAGCTTTTTCTTATGCAAAAAGCCAGGTAGAAGATGTAATCCGCTATATTCAAAACCAGGAAATACATCACCGCAAAGAAACATTTTAGATGAATACAGAAAATTTTTAACCCTATTTGAAATTGAATGGGAGGAAAAATACATCTTTAAAGAACCCGGGTAGCACCATACGTTCCTATGGAACGTTGCAGGGAAACAATAATAATTCTACCCACCAATTGTTTCTACAGAACAAATCTAAATATCATAGCTCATCAAAATAATAATACACCAATAAATGAGATACTCTAACCTGTTTAAAAAATTAATCGTACATTGAAATTAAAAATTATGCCCGAATCTAAATCAAGACATGCACACGAACATCATCATGCTCATAACAAGACATCCAATACCCACCCGAAGTCAAAAAAAACAAACCGCTTAGTTATTGTAGCGGTATTATTTTTTGCATTTTTAGGTTTTGGTATCAGCTATTTTATTGATGATACAAGTATTGGTAAGGCCATCGCCGGGGCTTTGCTTGGTGCAATTGCCGGGTATATTTTTGCCAGCCAGATTAATAAAAGTTTCTCAAGAAAATAAAAAGTTGTTCCTGAATTAAATTTCAAAGCAATAACCTTGTCCCACATTTTATAAATTGTTTATGGAAAAAATAAACTGGGGTATTATTGGTTGCGGCGATGTTACCGAATTAAAAAGCGGCCCGGCTTTTAATAAAGTAAAAAATTCGGCACTTGTAGCTGTAATGCGCAGGGATGCTGCGAAGGCGAAAGATTATGCCCATCGTCACCATGTACCAAAATGGTATACAGATGCCGGCCTGCTCATTAATGACCCGGATGTAAATGCTGTTTACATTGCTACTCCACCTTCTACACACGAAGTATATACCATTGCTGCATTGGCTGCTGGCAAACCGGTGTATGTAGAAAAACCTATGACGGTAAGTTATGCTGCTGCAACCAATATGGTTAATGCAGCTGCTGAAAAAAAAGGCAAGCTCGTTGTGGCACATTACCGGCGGGAGCAACCATTTTTTAAAAAGATAAAGCAATTATTAGCCGACAAAGTAATTGGCGATATAAGGTTTGTAAAGCTTGATTATTATAAAAAAGCACTTACGCCTGAAGC
Organism: Ferruginibacter sp.; assembly: GCA_043783135.1. Lineage (GTDB taxonomy): Bacteria > Bacteroidota > Bacteroidia > Chitinophagales > Chitinophagaceae > Ferruginibacter. Next base: position 5,700 of record JAYVZR010000084.1, read on the forward strand.
GCTGCTGGATAGCAGAAATGCCTGGAGGGTAGATGCTTCCATTGCCGGTGGAGGTTTATTTCACGATCTGGCTCCCCATCAGCTCGATCTGATGTATTATTTTTTTGGAGAGGCAAAAATCATCAGCGGTATTGCAATCAATCAGGCGGGTTTATATAAATCAGATGATACGGTAACTGGAAATATATTGTTTAAAAACGGGGTAGTGTTTAATGGGTTTTGGAGTTTTGCCATTGCCGATACAGCCGAAAAAGATTATTGCGAAATAACCGGTACCAATGGTAAAATAAGTTTTAGTGTTTTTGATGGACCTGCTATTACAGTCACGATCAACAACAGCACAGAGCAATTTAATTTTGATGCACTGCAACATGCACAGCAACCTATGATTGAACAAGTGGTGAACTATTTTTTAGGAGAGGCCCCAAATCCCTGTAGCGGAAATGACGGCGCGTTAATAATGAAATGGATGGAACAGATGTGTGGAAAATAATAGACTGCTTTAATAATTTATTCCTGTTTTTTTAAAAAACTACTTACCAGTGTAAATTTAATTTTTACAACATATGTATAAGTAACAATTTTTTAAAAAACACTTTTAAGCACGGATATTTTTTCTATACATTTGGTGTCTCCCAGTCATCTTTAGCAGTAATGCCGCCATCCACCCATGTCCATTCAATAGATTGGTAAGTAAAAGATATTTCTTCATACTCGAGTAATTTAGCCAGTTCGGATATTTTATTATTGGGCATTATGCTTTTTATATCTGTAATACTTGCATTGGTTAACTTTACCGTATAGTGATTTGTTTCACCCCCGGC